>DATDJA010000205.1:0-8957 GCA_036520795.1 Candidatus Limnocylindrales bacterium | reverse complement strand
GTCGGGCCCGAGCGGATCACCGCGATCGTCCTCGACGGCTCGGATCGGTCGCGCGTCCTGCGCGTCTTCGAGGGCCTGACGGGCCTCCCCGCGGGCACGCTCGTAGAGAACCAGGACCTGACCAACCGCTCGATGACCGGGCCGGAGGCCGAAGCCGTGCGAGCGTTCAACGCCGCGTTCTGGCGAGCCGGCCTGAGCCTGCGGCTGCACAATCGGGTGATGCACCTCGGAGCGGCGGAGCGGCTGAAGCTCCATGAGCCGCGTCCCGAGTGGCCGCGAATCGAGACGCCGCAATGGGCCCTCGACCGCGCGGCCATCGTCGCGCGCGAGATCGTGGCCGGGATCCGCGCGTCCGGCATCCGGGTCGTCGGTGACCTCGACCGCCTGGCCGACACGCCTGCCGGGACGGTCGATGCCGCGCGCGATGGGGACCGGATCCCCTCGGACATCGCGGCCGAGATGGCCGTCGGCATCGTGTTCGCGGGCGGGCTCGCGGTCGAAGACCGGCCATCGCCATCGCGCGACCTTACGGAGGTGCCCTCGCGCGTCATGGCCCGTGCGCTCGCCCGCAGGGCCTGGACCGCCGCGACCCGGCCCGTCCGCTCGATGAAGGGATCCAAGCGGTGACGGGGCCGATCGCGGAGGAGAAGACGTCTCTCGATCCGGCGACCAGACCTTCGCCGACGAGCGGGGCCGCCGGCGCACCACCGACCGATGAGGTTCAGCTGCCCGAGGGAACCCGCCTGCTTCACATCGGGCCACCCAAAACGGGCACCACCTCGCTGCAGTCAGCGCTGTACGCCGCGCGGCCGGCCCTGTCGCGCGCCGGCGTGCACCATGCGGGACGCGCGCGCAACCCGGCGGCCGCCGCCCAGGCGGTGACCGGGCGAACGTCGATGTACCTGGGCGGCGTCGTGCCCCCCATGTCGCGCTGGGAACGCCTCGTCAAGGATGTGCGGCGCGCCGAGGAACCGCGCGTGATCATCAGCAGCGAGTTCTTCGCGGACGCGACGCAGGAGGCCATCCGCCGGATCGTCCACGACCTTGATCCCGATCGCATCCACATCGCCGTCACGGTCCGCCCGCTCGCCTCGATCCTGACGTCGCAGTGGTCGCAGTACGTCGCGGACGGCATGGGCGCTCCCTTCGAGCGCTGGCTCGAGGCGACGCTCACCCCGGACGACCGTCGCTACTCGCCGACCTTCTGGGTCCGCCACCGGCATGACGCCCTGGTCGCCCGCTGGGCCGACGTGGTCGGACCGGAGCGCGTGTCGGTCGTCGTCGTGGACGCCGAGCGCGGGGCGGTGCTGCGGGCGTTCGAGCGGCTGCTGGGCCTGCCCCGCGACATGCTGGTGGCCGACCCGGACCTCGCGAACCGGTCGCTGACGTTGCCCGAGACCGAGGCCGTGCGCGCATTCAACGTGCAGTTCAAGCGCGCGGGCCTGCCCAAGCCGCTGCTGGCGCGGGTGATGCACTTCGGGGCGACGCGCGCGATGAAGCTCGCGCCGCCGGACCCGAGCTGGCTGGCCGCGGAGCTTCCTGCCTGGTCGTTGCCCGAGACCCGACGCATCGCCCGCGAGATCGTGGACAACATCGCCGGCTCCGGTGTCCGCGTCATCGGCGACCTCGAGTCCCTCGCCCTCGTTCCGGAGGCGCCTCCAGGCGACACGCCGACCGCCGACGTGCCGGGGCCACCGCAGATCGCCGCCGGGATGGCCATGGGCGTCCTGCTCGCGACGGGCGAGGCACGGCGCGACTCGGACATCACCGTGGAGACCCGGGACCGGGAGCTCGAGCGCGTTCCGCTGTTCGTCCTCGGGACGGCGATTGCCATCCGGGCGCGGGACGCGGCGCGCCGCCGCGTGCGTTCGCTGCGGCGTCTGGGCCGGGTATCGTAGCCGGGCAGGACGTGCCGGGATTCGAAGGGAGACGGAACTGACCAGTTCGGGTCCGACGCTCGCGAGCGGGGCGTCCCTGCTCGTGCCCGAGGGGTCGCTGCTCGTCCACATCGGGCCGCACAAGACGGGCACGACGGCGCTCCAGGCCGCGCTGTGGCGCGGGCGGGCGGCCCTGCTCGAGCAGGGCGTGCGCCACATCGGCCAGTCGAGGAATCCGTCGAACGCGGTTCGCGCGGTGACCGGGCAGTCGTCGCCGTACGCGGTCGACACGCCGCCCGCGATGCGCTACTGGCATAGCCTCGTGAAGGAGGCCAATGCCGCCCATGAGCCGCGCCGCGTGATCAGCAGCGAGTTCTTTGCCTGGGCGAAGCCCGACGTCATCCGCGGGATCGTCGACGACCTTGGTGGCGAGCGGGTGCACATCGCGGTCACGCTGCGCTCCCTGGGCCGCGTGATGCCGTCGATGTGGCAGCAGAACATCCAGGCTGGCACGGTCGCTGAGTTCGATGCGTGGATGCGCCAGATGCTCGAGCGGCCGCCCGACAAGCCGCCGGCACCGTTCTGGACGCTCCATCGCCATGACCAGCTGATCGCGCGCTGGGCCGATGCCGTCGGCACGGACCGGGTCACCGTGATCGTCGCCGATGACAGCGACCACGCGTTCGTGCTGCGGGTCTTCGAGGAGATGCTCGGGCTGCGCGATGGCACCCTCGAGATGCACCGCGACCTGACCAACCGGTCGCTGACGCTGCCCGAGGCCGAGGCCGTCCGGGCGTTCAACGTCGCGTTCAAGGCGGAGCAGCTCGACCGGGCGCTTCACGCCCGCGTCATGCGCTTCGGGGCGGCCCAGCTCATGAAGGAGCGCGAGCCGTCGCCCGACGAGCCACGGGTCGAGATGCCGTCATGGGCGCTCGATCATGTCGACAGGATCTCGCGCGCCATGGTCGACGGGATCGTCGCCTCGGGGGTGCGGATCGTCGGCAACGTCGAACGGCTGACCGACCGGCCACCGAGCCGCAGCGACGATGCGCCGGGCGTCGTGCCGGTCCCGCCGTCTGTCGCTGCCGCGATGACGATGGGCGTGCTCGTGGCGACGGGCGCGACCCGGGGTGCGGCGTCGCGCATCGGAGGACCTCAGTTCGCGGAGCCCGTCGAGCTCCTCCGCGTCCCCACCTACCAGGTGATCGGCGTCGTCCTGATCCGGACGCGACGCTCGATCGGCGCACGGCTGGTCGCCATTCGTCGCCGGGTGCTGCCCAAGCGCAAGGCCAAGGACTGAACCGTTCCCTTGGCAGTGTCCCGGGCGGCGATCAGCGCCGGGCCGGATCCGCCAGCGCAACGTCGAGCGCCTCCCGGATGCGCCGAACCGCCTCGGGCACCCCCACCTCGCTTGCGTCGATCACGACATCGGCGTCCGCGGGCGGCTCGTAGGGCGAGGAGATGCCCGTGAACTCCAGGACCTCGCCGGCCCTCGCCCGGGCGTAGAGGCCCTTGCGGTCCCGCGCCTCACAGACGGCCAGTGGCGTGCTGACCCAGACGAGCAGGAACACGCCGTCGGGTTCCGTCATGGCCCGCGCGTTGCGGCGCCCCGCGTCGAACGGTGCGATCGGCGCCGCGATGGCGATGCCACCGTGGGCGGCGACCAGCGAGGCGACCCACGCGATGCGGTCGATGT
The DNA here is from genome assembly GCA_036520795.1 of Candidatus Limnocylindrales bacterium. Lineage (GTDB taxonomy): Bacteria > Chloroflexota > Limnocylindria > Limnocylindrales > CSP1-4 > CAIXZV01. The sequence continues at coordinate 5,384 of DATDJA010000205.1, read as the reverse complement.
TGATCTCGCGGGACTCGGCGTCGAAGCCCAGGCCGCGCGACAGGTGCTGGCGGACCTCGTCGCCGTCGAGCAGGGTGACGCGCCGTGGCCCGGCGTCGCCGAGCTCGTCGGCGAGCGCGCGGGCAATGGTGGACTTGCCGGAGCCCGAGAGGCCGGTGAAGAACACGACGGCGCCGGGCCCGACGGCGCCCGTTTCCCTCGCCCGGAGCACCTCCCGCGCCGACGCCGGCGGGTAGTCCACCTCGACGTCGGCGGCGCCCAGCGAGGCCGGGCCGCGGAGCTCGCTCGCGGCCTCGACCAGGCTGGCGCCGAGGTCCGCGAACGCGGGGGCGAGGTCGCGCCGGGCACCGATCGGCCACGGCAGCGCGAGCCGCACGATCGCCTGTTCGGGGCGGGCGGTCGCCAGCGTGCCGGCCAGGCCCCAGGCGGCTCGGGTCAGCCCGGCCGCGCCGACGAGACCTGGCGATCGGTGGCGCCGCACGGCTGCCACGACGACGACGGTCGCGACCTCCGGGATGGCCGCCCGCAACAGCATCGACTCGGTCGCGTGGCGCGTGGGTGGAACGTCGACGATGAACACGACCGTCGCCCGGTCCGGCCCGGCGGTGACCCCGGCACGTACGGCCGCGAACGAGAGCCGGACGTCCGGCTCCCAGTGCGGCCCCGCGCCGCGAGCGAGCTCGGCCAGCGGTTCGATCCGCGGGCTACCGCCCTCGCCGCTCGTGACCCGCGCGAGGGGCGTGTTCTCGGCGTCGGTCAGGATGATCTCCGGCGAACCCGGAGCCCCGGCGACGGCCTCGGGTGGAAGCCAGCCGCCGAGCGCGAGCTCGAGCACGTCGAGACCATCGTCGTCGAGGACCACCCGGGTCACGGCGTGACCGTGTCGCGCTCGGGCACGAGCTCCTCTCCGGGTCCCGTGACCGAGCCGAGGTCGGGAATCGGCAACGGTGTGCGTTCGGCGGCCGGCATTCGCTTGAGTCGATCGCGGACCAGGCGCCAGCCGAAGAACGCGAACAGGAGGGCGACCAGCGCGCTCGCGGTGACCAGCAAGTCGGGCACGCCGAGCAGCTTGAGGCTCGACGCCAACAGCAGGATCGCCAGCGCGCGGCGGATCACGCCCCCGGGGGCCCGGCTCGAGATCCGGGCGCCGATCCAGGTTCCCGGAATCGCGCCCACGAGCAGCGACGACGCGATCGCGAGCGAGAAGCTGCCGAACAGGATGTGACCGAGCGCGGCGGCGGCGACGAGCGGAACCGCCTGGGTCAGATCCGTGCCCACCAGCGAAGAGGCCTTCAGCCTCGGGTACAGGAACAGCAGGACGACGACGACGATCGATCCCGCGCCGACCGACGTCAGCCCGACCATCAGGCCGGCGACGGCACCCAGCACGACCGTCGGGATCGGCCGGATCACCACGTCCGGGCGGGTCATCGGCGCCGGGCCCTCGCCGAGCGGCATGCGGTTGTAGCGCGCCTGCATCACGGCGCGCAGGAGCAGGCCGCCGGTCGCGATCAGCAGGGCGATGCCGAGCGCGCGCTTGAGGAGGACGTCGAGCGGGACGGTTTCGGGGACGAGCGAGATCAGCCAGGCGCCCATGAACGCGAGTGGCACCGAGCCCAGGCACAGCCAGCCGACCAGCTTCAGGTTCACCGTCCCGTGGCGCAGGTGGACGAAGGCGCCGACCGGCTTCATGAACAGGCTGACGACGATGTCGCTCGAGATTGCCGTGAGCGGATCGACCTGGAAGAAGAACACCAGCATCGGCGTCATCAGCGCGCCGCCACCCATTCCCGTCAGGCCGACGATGATGCCGACGAACAGCCCGCCGATGGCAAGGGGGACGTCCAGGGTCACGCCGTCGACCGCGCCGGTTGGTGGGCGGTCGGGATACGAACCATGCGGCGATGATACCTTCGGACCTCACGGGACAACCCCACCCTGCGGGGGCCCGAGGACCGTTGGCCGACGGCCGCGTCCGACCCGCCACATCCACGCAGCGAGGCCCCTTTTCGACCGGTGATCACCCACGCGCCGCAGGACCTGTCCGCCCTCGACGACGCCCGGCTCGCCGCCGCCCTGGCCGCCGGCGCCGGCGAGGTCCTCCTCGGCCTCCGCCTCCAGGCCGATGCCGACCACCCGGACGGCGACAGCCCCGACACCGCGGCCGCCGACCTCCGTCGCGCGGGCGATGCGGCCGCGCAGGCGTGGCTTGCCGCGGCGCTCGCCGCGGCTCGTCCCGGCGACGCGATCCTGTCCGAGGAGGCCGCCGACGACCCCGTCCGCCTGACCGCGGAGCGCGTCTGGATCATCGACCCCCTCGACGGGACCCGCGAGTTCGGCGAGCACCGGCCGGACGGACGCTGGCGCGACGACTTCGCCGTGCACATCGCTCTCTGGCGCCGCGCCCGTGGCCTGACCGACGGCGCGGTGGCGCTGCCGGCGTGCGGCGTCGTCCACAGCTCGGGCACGCGGATCCCGGCCGACGTGGCCGCCGCCCGGGCCGTGCTCGACGGCTCCCGGCCCCTCCGGATCGCGGTCAGCCGCAGCCGTCCCCCCGAGGTCGCCGCGCGACTGGCCGAGCGCGCCGACGTGGAGCTGGTCCCCATGGGCTCAACCGGCGTCAAGGTCTCGCGGGTGCTCGACGGGACGGTCGATGCCTATGTGCACGCCGGCGGTCAGCACGAGTGGGACTCGGCGGCGCCCGTCGCGGTCGCCCTTGCGTCCGGGTTCGTGGCGACGCGCCTGGATGGCTCGCCACTCGTCTACAACCAGCCCAGTCCGTGGTCGCCCGACCTCGTCGTCTGCCACCCGGCGCTTGCGGACCACCTGCGACGGCTGCTCGGCGCGGCCGGCGTCGAGCCGGCCGGGGGGCCCGAGTGACGCCGCACTCGATGACCCAGCTGCGGACGCTCGAGGCCGAGAGCGTGCACATCTTCCGCGAGGTCGCGGCCGAGATGCAGCGGCCGTGCCTGCTGTTCTCGGGCGGCAAGGACTCGATCGTGATGCTCCACATCGCGCGCAAGGCGTTCGCGCCGGCGCGGATCCCGTTCCCGGTCATGCACGTCGACACCGGCCTCAACTTCGAGTCGATCCTCGCCTACCGCGACAGCTGGATCGAGAAGCTGGGACTGCAGCTGGTCATCGCCTCGGTCGAGGACGCGATCCAGCGCGGGCTCGTCCAGGAGGAGCCGAACGGCTCGCGCAACAGGATCCAGACGCCGGTGCTGCTCGAGGCGGCCGAGAAGAACGGCTTCGACGCGCTGTTCGGCGGCGGACGGCGCGACGAGGAGAAGGCGCGCGCGAAGGAGCGGGTCTTCTCGTTCCGCGACGAGTTCGGCCAGTGGGATCCCAAGAACCAGCGGCCGGAGATCTGGAACCTGTACAACGGCCGCGTGTTCCCGGGCCAGAGCATCCGCGTGTTCCCGCTGTCGAACTGGACCGAGCTCGACATCTGGACCTACATCGCCGAGGAGGGCATCGAGATCCCGGAGCTCTACCTCGCCGCCGACCGCGAGGTCGTCGAGCGCGCCGGGATGCTGTACGCGGTCAACCCCTTCATCCCGCTCCGTCCCGGCGAGACGCCGCAGGTCCTCCGCGTCCGCTATCGGACCGTCGGGGACGCGAACCTCACGGCCGCCGTGGTCTCGGACGCCGACACCGTCGAGAAGATCGTGGCCGAGATCGCCGCCGTCCGGATCACCGAGCGCGGCGCCACCCGCGGCGACGACAAGGTGTCGGAAGCGGCCATGGAAGACCGCAAGAAAGAAGGCTATTTCTAGTGGCCGGCGAGCTGCTGCGGTTCGCGACGGCGGGGTCGGTCGACGATGGCAAGAGCACCCTCATCGGGCGCCTGCTGTACGACTCCAAGTCGCTGTTCAGCGACCAGCTGGCGGCGGTCGAGCAGGTCAGCCGCGACCGGGGCAACGACTACACCGACCTCGCGCTGCTGACCGACGGCCTGCGCGCCGAGCGCGAACAGGGCATCACGATCGACGTGGCCTACCGCTACTTCGCGACGCCCCGCCGCAAGTTCATCATCGCGGACACCCCGGGGCACATCCAGTACACGCGGAACATGGTTACCGGGGCGTCGACGGCGGACGTGGCGCTGATCCTGCTCGATGCCCGCCGAGGGATCACCGAGCAGAGCCGGCGCCACGCCTTCCTCGCGACGCTGCTCGGCGTGCCCCACCTGATCATCTGCGTCAACAAGATGGACCTGGTCGAGTACTCCGAGCGCCGGTTCGAGGAGATCCGCGTCGAGTTCGAGGAGTTCGCCACCCGCCTCCGGGTCCGCGACATGACCTTCGTCCCGATCTCCGCCCTGTTGGGCGACAACGTCGTCGTCCGGTCCGTGAACACGCCCTGGTACGAGGGCGCGACGCTGCTCAGCCACCTCGAGCGGATGCACGTCGCGAGCGACCGTAACTTCGTCGACGTCCGCTTCCCCGTCCAGTACGTCGTGCGGCCCCAGAGCAAGGAGGTCCTCGACTACCGCGGCTATGCCGGGACGATCGCCTCGGGCGTGCTCAAGCCCGGCGACCTCGTGCGGGCGCTGCCCAGCGGCCTCGAGTCGACCATCGCCTCCATCGAGACGGCCGATGGGCCGGTCGACGAGGCCTATCCGCCGATGTCGGTCACGATCCGGCTTACCGACGACATCGACCTGTCCCGGGGCGACATGCTGTGCCGGCCGCACAACGTGCCGACGGTCGCCCAGGACCTCGACGCCCAGGTCTGCTGGATGGACGAGAGTGCGCCCCTCACCGTCGGGCGCAAGTACCACATCAAGCACACGACCCGCTGGGCGCGCGTCCTGGTGAAGGCGATCGACTACCGCATCGACGTGAACACGCTCCACCGCGACGAGGAAGCGACCGAGCTCGCGCTGAATGAGATCGGCCGGATCCAGATGCGCGCGACGCAGCCGCTGTTCGTCGATCCGTACCTCCAGAACCGGGCGACGGGCGCGTTCATCCTCGTGGACGAGGCCAGCAACAAGACCGTCGCCGCCGGCATGATCGGGCGCCAGCCCGGGGGCTGAGCCGCCCACTTCGCCGCGCCGCGCACGGCTAATCCGCGCACCGCGCCGTCCACTCCGCCCCGTGCCGCCAATGGCGTCCAGTCGGCGCACCGTGCCCTGTATTCGCGGCGTGAATGCGCACGAACGACCTGGCCACCCGGCGCTTCTTCCCAGACCGGCAGCTGAGCGTGGGAGCGCCCGCCTCTTGCCCAACCACTCACGGGGTGAATGCATGGCCAACTCCGGAGCGTCCTTGTTGGCCCAGCATTCGCGTCGTGAATATGTGCGCAGGTCGCGGACCGATCCGGCCCCTTCCCATTCACTGCATGAGTAGGTGGCAGGGTCGCCCGGGAGCGGCTCG
>DATDJA010000204.1:0-2535 GCA_036520795.1 Candidatus Limnocylindrales bacterium | reverse complement strand
CGGAGCCCGAGCCCGTCGCTGCCGAGGCCGAGCCCGCGAGCCGCGTCGACGTCGTCCCCCAGCCCACTTGGCCCACCGCCGACGTCGTCCAGCCCGAGCCGGTCCCGGTACCCGAGTCCACGCCGGTACCCGCACCCGCGCCGACACCGACCCCGGCGAAGGCGCCGTGGCTCATGGTGGCGCCCGCCGAGGAAGCCGCCCGAGCCGAGCCGCAGTGGCCGGCGGCTCCATCCTGGCGAGCTGGCGCGACCAACACCGACGCACCGACCACCCTGGCGGGACGAACCCTGCTGCCGCAGCCTGACTCGTCGGCGCTGTGGGCCGCATCGGCGCGCGAGGTCCTCAGTGCCCCGCCGGTCGATCTCCACGTCGCGGCGCCCACCCCGCAGCCGTGCGTGCAGTGCGGGCTCTCGCTCTCGCCGAGCGCGCGGTTCTGCCGCCGCTGCGGCACCCGCCAGGGCTAGGGACCGGCCGTCTCCACGGGGTCCGCCTCCACCCCGACCAAAGCATCGGACACCAGCGCTACTGCGCGCACACGCGTCCACGCTGCTCCGATCAACACCATGTTGAACCCGATCGAGAGCCAGACGAGGAGCGCGAAGACGGCCACGATCGCCCCGTAGAGGGCCGCCGTTCGCAGCATCAGCGGGGCGAAGATCGCGAACAGCTGCGTGAACCCGGCCAGCAGCAGGCCGATGAGGATCGCCGGCCGTCGCCATGCTGCGGCGGGAACCGGCTGCGCAGGGACGAAGCGATAGATCATCACCGTCGCGATCACGAACAGCACGATCGAGCCGATCGGCGTCGCCAGCTGAACGATCAGGTTCGCGAGCCCGCCGTCCGTATCGGCGTCGGGCAGGAGGTCGAGGAGTGCCTGGATCGCGGCGCCCGCGAACACGATGGCGATCGGGAACGCGACCAGCAGCAGCGTCAGGATCAGGCCCCGGATCGTCCGCTGGATCTCGTTCCGGTTCTTCTGCTGGGCGAAGATCCGGGCCATCGCATAGTCCAGCGCCGAGTAGAAGCGGCTGGACGCCCACAGGAGGCCGACGAGGGCGATGATCCCGCCCGGGATCGCCCCGGCCGACACCTGGGTCAGCGCGGTCTCGGCAAAGCTCTCGAGCGGGGGAAACGCGTTGGTGATCGCGGTGACCAGCTGCGCCTGCACGGCCTGGTCCTTGACGACGAGGCCGAACACCGAGAGGAGGAGCAGGAGTCCGGGCAGCAGGGCGAACAGGGCCGAGAACGCGAGACCCCCTGCGACCAGCCCGCCGCCACCCTGGTCGTACGCGTCCAGGACGCCCGCCAGGGTCTTGACCATGGGCAGCCCACCGACCCGATCGGCGATCCTCACGGCCAGCGCGCGGATCCGAGCGACGTGTCCGTCCGCCTCGCTCGCGCTCATGACGTCAGGAGCCCATGTCCTCGAACAGGCCCGGCTGGACGTCCTCGGCGTGGACGCGCCGCGGGGCCGTCACCAGCGCACGGACCTCGCCTCGCCGGACGTATCGCCGGCCACCGAGCTTGATGCTGGACAGCCGCCCGGATCGGGCCCAGGCGCCGATCGTTGACGGGCGGAACCGCACGTTGGCCGCGGCGAGGATGTCGGCGGCCTCGGCCAACGTGATCCAGTCGGCGGCGGAGGGCACCTCAGCCGCCGTCCTTCGGCGAGGACGCGCCGGCCGTCGATGACGGGGAGGACGTGCTGCCCGAGGAGGCCTCGCTCGCGGGCTTGGAGCCGCCGGACTCGCCGGTGTCCTTCGCCGCCGCGCCATCGCCACCCGACTCCCCCGCCTTGGACGACGTCGCGCTGGATGCCCGCGTCGTGCTGCTGCCACGGTCCTTCTTCGCCCACCCTGACCCCTTGAAGTGGATGGTCGGCGGTGCGAACTGCTTGCGCATGGTCCCCTCGCGCCCGCACGCGGGACAGAACTGGGGACCCGGATCGTTGATCCCGAGCAGGATGTCGGCGCGATGGCTGCACGCGGTGCAGAGGTACTCGTAGATCGGCATCAGGGGCTCGGCGCGGCTCAGCCGCGGAGCAGCCGCATCCCGCACTTGGGGCAGTAGAACGCTCGCTCGTGCCCCGATGCGAACCCGCAGTGGGCACACACGAGACCGCCCCGACCCGCGGCCGGCACGGGCCGTTCGACGGCGGTCAGTCCCATCGCGAACTGGTTCGCGAGGATGTTCGTGAGGAGCCCGCCCAGGATTCGGCTCGCGATCCGGTCGGTGTCGCCGCGAACTCCACGGCCACCCCAGCCGACCACGCTGCGCACGATCATGTCGCCGATCGCCTCATCCCAGTGCGAGGCCACGCCACCGACGACCGCGTTGTACTCGGGGTAGCCGGACGTGTCCGTCTCGCCATCGAGCAGCCCGCAGGCGAACGTGTCAAACGCGAGGTCGACCGCGTCGATCGTCTCGAGCACGACGAGGGCGTGGCGGGTGATCGGGGTGAACTGGTGGTGGGCGTTCAGCCACTGCATCGCCTCCGAGGGCCGGACGATCTGGGGCACGGCCTGGGAGTACTCG
>DATDJA010000203.1:0-3852 GCA_036520795.1 Candidatus Limnocylindrales bacterium | reverse complement strand
AACCTCGGCCGTGCGCCGTGGCCCGACGCTGCCGTCCGCGCCGCCCGCGCGGCCGCCGAGGGCACGCTGTTCCTCGAGCTCGACCGCGAGACGGGTCGCCGTGGCCGTCGATACCGGGAGGCCGAGGCCCACCTGGTCGCGTTGACCGGCGCCGAGGATGCGCTGATCGTCGTCAACAACGCGGCGGCCGTCGCGCTCGCGGTGGGGCTCGGAGGCCGCGGTGGTGTCGCGGTCAGCCGCGGCGAACTCGTCGAGATCGGCGGCGGCGTGCGGATCACCGAGATCGTCCGGCGGGCCGGCGCGAAGCTGGTCGAGGTCGGGACGACGAACCGGACGCGGGTCGCCGACTTTGAGGAGGTCCTCGCAGACGGCCGCGCTCGCCTCGTCCTCCGCGTCCACCAGTCGAACTTCAGCCAGGCCGGGTTCGTCGAGGCGCCCGATGCGCCGGCGCTGGCCGCGGCAGCCCATCGTCACGGCGCACTCGTGATCGACGACCTCGGCAGCGGCGCCCTGCTCGACACCGCGGCGTTCGGCCTGGCCCACGAGCCGATGCCCGGCGAGCGCCTCGCGGACGGCGCCGACCTCGTGACGTTCAGCGGCGACAAGCTGGTCGGCGGGCCGCAGGCCGGCTTCATCGTCGGTCGAGCCGACCTCGTCGCCCGCCTGCGCAAGGATCCGCTCGCCCGGGCGATGCGGCCCGACAAGGTTTTGCTGGCCGCGATCGCCGCGACCCTAGGGCTGTACCGGGCCGGCGTGGCGGCGCGCGAGATCCCGGTCTGGCGCCAGATCGCCGCGCCCGTCGAGCGTCTGTCGGCTCGGGCTGAGGCCATCACGGCGGCGATCGGCGGCGGCGCTACGGTCGCGGCGGTCGAGGCGACGATCGGGGGCGGGTCGTTGCCGGGCCAGGTGCTCCCGTCGCGGGCCGTGTGCGTGCCGTCGTCCGAACCCAACCGGCTGCTGGGCCGGCTGCGGGCCGGTTCGCCGGCAGTCGTCGGGCGGATCGAACGAGACTCGGTGGTGCTTGACCTGCGATCCGTCGAGCCGGCCGACGATGCGCCTCTCGCCGCGGCGGTGCGTTCTGCCCTCGACGGCCATGGCTGACGAGCGCCCGGCGCCGAGCGTCGTCATCGGCACGGCCGGCCACATCGACCATGGCAAGACGACGCTCCTGCATGCGCTCACCGGCATCGATGCCGACCGCCTCCCGGAGGAGCGCCGGCGGGGCATGACGATCGACGTCGGCTACGCCCATCTGACACTGGACGATGGGTCGACGGTCGATTTCGTCGACGTGCCGGGGCACGACCGCCTGGTCGGCAACATGCTGGTCGGGGCCGGCGAGATCGACGCGGCGCTGCTGGTCGTGGCCGCCGACGACGGGCCGAACGCCCAGACGCTCGAGCATCTCGGGCTGCTCGACGCGCTCGGGATCCGTGATGGCCTCGTGGTCGTGACGAAGGCCGACCTGGCCGACGAGGCGCGGGTCGCCGTCGTCGCCGCCGAGGTCGGAGCGCTGCTTGCAGCGACGACGCTCGCCGGGGCTCCGGTCGTGGGGGCGTCGGCGACGACCGGTGACGGCATCGAGACCGTACGCAACGCGACCGCGACGATCGCGCGCCGAGTGCAGGGGTTGCTCGGCGATGGACGGGCCCCACGGCTGGCGATCGACCGCAGCTTCACGGTCAGGGGCCGGGGCACCGTCGTGACCGGGAGCCTGAGAGGCGGGCCGATCCGCGCCGGGATGACGATGCGGTTGGTGCCCGGCGACGATCAGGTCCGCGTTCGGGAGGTCCAGGTTCGCGGCGAGACGGTCGACGAAGCTGCCGGCGGACGGACGGCGTTGCTCATCGGATTTGACGGCGAGCCACCGCGGCGGGGCCAGGTGCTGTCGACGGATCGCGACGTCGTCGCCACGTCGCGGCTCCTCGTCGCTCTGCGTGGTCCCACCGCGGCAGCCGCTCCGGCTGACCGGGAGCGTCTTCGCGTGCACCTCGGCACCGAACAGGCGGGTGTCCTCGTGGTGCGCGGGCCGCGCGAGGCGATCGACCTGCCCGACGGGACCTCGATCGCCATCCTCCGCCTCGACGCGACGATCGCCGCGGCTCCAGGCGACCGCTTCGCCCTGCGCCGGCCGTCCCCGGGGTCCGTCGCGGGCGGCGGCATCGTGCTCGACGCCACTCCGCCGCGTGGCGTGTCGCGCCGACGGCTGACGCCGGACCGTGCCGCCGCCCTGGCCGCCGGGCCAGTCGGGTCCCTGGACGCCCGCGTCGAGCTGCACGGCGCGATCCTCGTCGACGGGACGTGGCGCCTGGCGCCCGACGTCGAGGCGGCGCTCGGCGATCGAGCCGTCGCCCTTGTCACGGCCCACCACGAGGCCCAACCCGACTCGGCCGGTCTCCCGGCGGCGTCGCTCCGCGCCGACCTCGGCCCGGCCTCCCGTCGCCACGCAACGCTGACGCGCGACGCGGCTGTCACCGTCGCGGGCGCGGTGGTCGATCGCCTGGTCGCCGACGGGACCCTCGCCCGCGACGAAGACCGGATCAGGACGCCGGACCGCGCGGCGGGCCTCTCCCCTGCGACGCGCGAGGCGATGGACCGGCTCGAGGCAGGGCTGGCCGTCGCGACACCGCCCCCGCTTGCCGAGGCCGCTCGGGCCGCCGACTGCCCGCCCGATGGCGTCCGGGCCCTCGAGGCCACCGGCCGGATCGTCCGCCTCGAGGACGACCTTGCCTGGGCCGCGCCGACCTACCGGGATCTCGTCCGCCGCGCGCTGTCGATGGCCGCCGCCGGGCCGCTCACACCGGCGGCCTATCGCGATGCGACCCGCTCGAGCCGCCGCTATGTGATGGTCATCCTCGAGGACATGGATCGGCGCGGCCTGCTCCAACGCACCGACGCCGGCCACGTCCTCGGTCCAACGACCCTCGCCCGGATGCGGGAGCGGGCGTCGACCGCGGCCCGCGGCCAATGACCGCCGCGATCGTGCTCGCCGGCGGCGCCTCGACGCGCTTCGGCTCCGACAAGCTGCTCGCCGATCTCGACGGTCGCCCGCTGCTCGATCATGCCCTCGAGGCCGTCTCCGCCATTGCTGGTCCCGTGATCCTCGTCATCGCCCCCGACGCCCCCGCGCCGCCGATCCCCGCCGGCCTTACCCGCCAGGTGTCGCTGATGCGCGACGGCATCGCCCACGGCGGCCCGCTCGCCGGGCTCGCTGCCGGCCTGGCCGCCCTCGCCGACATCGATCGTGGCTTCGACGGCCCCGCGATCGTCGTCGGCGGCGACATGCCGTACCTCGTGCCCGCGGTCCTGGCGCTCCTCGCGGCGACCGTCGACGCCGACCCGGCGTTCGGCGGCGCGAGCCTCGAGGCCGACCCGCCGTGCGTGCTGCCGCTGGCGATCCGGCCGTCGCTCGCGCGACCCGTCATCGACGCCCTGCTGCTCGAGGATCGCCGGGCCCTGCGCGCCCTGCTCGACCGCTTGCCGATGGCCCTCGTCGCGGCCGGCGACTGGCGTTCGCTCGACCCGGGCGGGCGCACGCTCATCGACATCGACACCGTCGCCGACCTCCGCGCCGGTTGACAGCCACTCTCATGGTCCTATGATGGTGCCATGAGATCGATCAGCGCCCTCGACGTCCGCGCCCGATTTGGCCAGGTCCTCGACGAGGCTGCGGCCGGCGAACGGTTCGTGGTGGAACGGGGCGGCCTCCCAGTCGCGGCGATCGTGCCGCTCTCGGACCTCGACCACCTGGACCCTGATCTGGTCCGCGAAAGGCGGCTCGCGGCCGTCGAGCGGATGGCTCAGATCGGCGCGCGATACCGCGAGGAGCACGGCATCGTCGACGGTGCTGCC
>DATDJA010000202.1:0-2827 GCA_036520795.1 Candidatus Limnocylindrales bacterium | reverse complement strand
CGAGCCCCGACGCGTCGGCAATCGCCGTCGCCGCGTCGGCCTCGTCGAGCGCCTCGCGGCTTCGGCCGCAGCTCGCGAGAACCGCGACGATTGTGGCCAGGCCCACCATCCTGCCCTGGAGGTTCCCGATCCGGTCCGCGATGCCCACGGCCGCTCGAAGGCTGTCGATGCCCTCGTCGACGCGGCCGTGCGTCGCGAGGGCGCGCCCCAGGATCCCCAGCCCCAGCGCCTCGATCTCGGGCGCCCCGACGGCTCGCGCGATCCCGATCGCCTCGTGCGCGAGGTCCAGCGCGGCCCGCGGGTCAGCCTCGCCCGTGCGCATCGCCGCCCGCTCGGCCAGGAGGTGCGCCCGGAGCGCGTCGGGCGGCGCGTCGCCCAGCCGCTCGAACGCGAGCTCAAGCTCGCGCGCCGAGCCCGCCCGATCGCCCTCGAGCCACAGCGCCCACCGGATCCGGTCGTGGAGGACGGCGGCCCGGGCATCGTCGACCTCCGTCGTCGCCAGCGCCCGACGAGCGAGCTCGGCGGCCGCGGGTGCATCGCCCGCCAGCAGCGCCGCGTACGACGCCCGCCCGAGCAGGCCGGCCTCGTCGGGGGTGCCCGGGTCCGCCACGCCGATCCCGCGACGGAGAGCCGCGGCCCGGGTCCCGTGCCTTGCGGCGGCGTCGAACGCGAAGGCTCGCTCGGCCGCATCCATCGCCGCGAGGTGCGCCGCGAGCGCCCGCGGGCCATCGCCCGCTCCGTCGCGATGGAGGGCGACGGCGGATGCCCGTGACGGGTCGAGATCCGCCGACTCGAGGACGTCCGCGTATCGGGCGTGGAGGCTCCGTTGCTCGCCATGCCCGAGCTGATCGACGAGGACCTCGCGCTGGATGGCGTGCCGGAAGCGTGGAACCCTCTCGGCGCCGACGCCGCGCCCAATGGCGAGGACCCCCGCGTGGTGGGCTTCGCGGATCGCCCTCCCGACTGCCGTGACCGGCACCTCGAGCACGCCGGCGAGCACCGCGTCGTCGAGGGGCCCCGGCTCCAGCGCCGCGGCGCGGAGCATCGCGAGCGTCTCGTCGTCGAGCGAGGCGAGCTCCGCGTCGAGGATGTCGCGCAGGGAGGCGGGCACGCCTACGTAGGGCGCATCGGCCGACACCAGGCCCGCGTCGATCAGCGCCAGCGCGAGGAACGCGTTGCCGCCCGAGCGCGCCGTCAGGTGATCGAGCGCCGCCGGGTCGACGGCGCCGACGTCCGTCCCCGTTGCGGCCGCGACGAGGCGTTCGAGCTCGTTCCGTTCGAACGGCGCGAGCTCGAGGCGCGTCGCGCCGTCGCGCACGAGCTCGGCCACGGTCGCGCCCACCGCACCGGGCAGTGGCTGGTCCGTTCGCAGGCTGACGACGAGCACGGAGCCATGCGCGAGCGCGGGCGCCAGAGCGCGCAGGAGATCGAGCGTCGATGGATCGACCCACTGGAGATCATCGATGACGAGGAGCAATGGCGCGGCGTCGGCGAGCCGAGCCAGCCACGTGGTGACGGCCTCGAACAGGCGGAGACGCTCGAGCGGCTCCCGCTCCGTGCTCCCGGCCGAGCCGGGGGCCACGGCCGGCGCCGGCATCGCCCGTGGGCCGGCTGGGACCGCCGGGAGGCCGACAGTGTCCCGATCGACCGGCACGCCGAGCCTGGCCACCTCCGGCAGGAGCCGGGCGATCTCCCGGCGCTGGCCACCCAGCGACGCCGCGACCGTTGCCGGGTCGCCCTGGGCCACGAGCGCCCGCAGGGCCGCGATGATCGCGAGATAGGGCATGGCGCCGGCGTCCATCCGGACGCACGTGCCGGTTGCCACGCGGAACCCGTCACGCCGGGCGGCGTCGGCAATGGCCTCGACGAGGCGCGTCCGCCCGACGCCCGCCTCGCCACCGATCACCAGGACGGCCGACGATCCCTCACGGGCGCGCTCCAGCAGCGTCCGAACCGTCGCCAGCTCGTCCGACCGCGCGACGAAAGGCACATCTTCGGGCCGACCCACCGCCGGGGGATCATACGGGCGCGACCCCCTGCAATACCGGCCGAAGCCGCCGCCTCGCGCGGCACAGGAGGGCACGGGTCGCGAGCTCGGTGCGCCCGATCTGCTGGGCGATCTCCGCGTTGCGGTGGCCCTCCGCGGCAAGCAGCAGCGCCGTCCGATCGTCCGGGCGCAGGTCGGCCAGCGCCGCATGGACGGCGCGCGACCGCTCGGCGTCGAGCGCCGCGGTTGCCGGGTCCACCGGCGCGGACGGCCGGGCGAGCCGGTCTTCGTAACGCGCCGCCGTCGCAACGCGCCGCGCCCGGCTCACGGCGAGGTTGCGGGCGACCTGCGCGAGCCAGGCGGGGACGTTGTCGGGCCGCCTGCCGGCCTCGAGCTCCCGCGCGAGCCGCAGGAATGCCTCCTGGACCAGGTCGGCGGCGAGCTCACCGTCATGGGTGATGCTGATCATCCAGCGCATGAGGCCCGGCGCATGGGCGACGTAGATCGCCGAGAGGTCGGTGTCGAGCCCGGCGCTTGGTGCGGCGGGGCGGACATCAGGTTCCATCGTGGCTTGCTCCAGCTGCAGGAATGACCTGCAGCCGACGCTGGGTCTAAGGCGACCCCGGCCACATCGGGCGCGATACCTAGATCGACGCTCCCGCCAGCTCCTCGGCCAGCATCGCCGCCAGCTCTCGTGCGTTCGTCGAGCCGTAGTTCGCGTAGCAGTTGTTCATGAGCACGTGCGTGTCGCGGGCCTGGCCGGCGGCCTCCATCACCCGCGGCACCCACTCGCGCAGCTCGTCCGGCTCGTACAGGTAGCGGAACCGCTCGACGGTCGGC
>DATDJA010000201.1:0-2534 GCA_036520795.1 Candidatus Limnocylindrales bacterium | reverse complement strand
CGCGACGCGCGGCACGTGTTCGTGACCGGCGGCGGGGTCGCCTACCCGGCCGCGCTCGAGGCCGCGCTCAAGCTCAAGGAGATGGCGCTCGTCCACGCCGAGGGCGCCGAGGTGTGGGAGATGACCTCCGGTGCCGCGACGATGCTGGGCCCGGATGCGGTGGTCATCGCGCTCGCCCCCGAGGGACCGGCGCGCCCGGCCGTCGCGGACCTGTTGGCCCACGCGGCCGAATGGGGCGCGCGGACGATCGAGGTCGGCCCGGCGCCGCTCGTCGCCACGTCCACGCTGTTGCCCTTGCCCCAATCCGCCCACGAGGACCACGCCCCGCTGTGCGCTGTGCCGCCGGTCGCCCTCGTCGCCTTCGCCCTCGCCCGCGCGCGCGGCGCCAATCCCGACCGCCCCGACTGGATCGAGCGGTACCACAGCCAGGGCCTGCGCCACATCCTGGGCGCGGGCGAGGAGGCCGTCCTGTGACCCGGATCGTGCTCGTCGGCGCAGGGAGCGTCGAGTTCACCCGCAACCTGCTGGGCGACATCCTGTCGTTCGAGGCGCTGCGGGACGCGGAGCTCGTGCTCCACGACATCGACGGCGATCGCCTGCAGACCGCGCAGCGGATGGCCGAGTGGACCGCCGGCGCCCTCGGCGCCACACCGTCGATCGCCGCCCACCTCGACCGACGCACCGCGCTCGAGGGCGCGGACTTCGTGATCGATACGATCCAGGTGGGCGGCGCGCGGGCGACCCAGATCGACTTCGACATTCCCGGCCGCCACGGCCTCGAATACACGATCAACGACACCATCAACGTCGGCGGCGTCCTGCGCGGCCTGCGCACGATTCCGGTGGTCCTCGGCATCGTCGCCGACATGGCCGACGTCTGCCCCGACGCCCTGTTCCTCAACTACACCAACCCGATGGGCATGGTCATCCGCGCGGTGGACGAGGCGGTCGGGTTTCCGACGGTCGGCCTGTGCCACTCGGTGTACTGGACCGTCCACCGGCTTGCCGAGTACCTGGGCGTGTCGTTCGAGGAGGTGGATGCCCTGTCGGGCGGCGTCAACCACCTGGCCTGGATCCTGCGGCTCGAGCATCACGGCCGCGACCTGTACCCGGACCTCCAGGCGTTCGTGGAGGCGGGCAAGGTCCCCGACGACGACCTCGTCCGCGCCGACCTGTTCCAGCGCTTTGGCTGGTATCCCACCGAGTCCTCTGAGCATCACGCCGAATACAACCCGTGGTTTATCCCCAAGGGCCAGGTCGAGCCGTTCCACGTGCCGATCGGGGAGTACCTCTCACGGGTCGCCCGCAACCTCGACGAATACGCCGACACGAAGCGCATGCTCGACGCGGGTGAGGCGTTCGAGATCGAGCGCAGCGGCGAGTACGCGTCCGTGATCATCAACTCGATCGTGACCGGCGAGCCGGCGCGGATCGTCGCCAACGTGATGAACGACGGCGGGGCGATGATCACCAACCTCGCCTCGGACGCGTGCATCGAGGTGCCCGCGCTGGTGGACGGCCTCGGCGTCCACCCGACCCCGATCGGCGCCCTGCCGCCCCAGTGCGCCGTCTACACGCGCCCGGCCGTCGACTGCCAGGAGCTCGCCGTCCGGGCGGCCCTCGAGGAGGACCGTGACCTCGTCTATCACGCCGTGATGACCGACCCGATCGTCCAGGCCCGCCTCACGCTCGACGAGACCTGGCACATGACCGACGAGCTCATTGCCGCCGAGGGGGAGTGGCTCCCCGCCTGGCTCGGCGGCTCGGCACCCGACTGGATCTAGGTTGAACGACTGGAGGAGGCCAACCATGCTCGCGACACCCACCGTCACGCGTCGCCGAGGGACCGCGCTTCTCGCGGCGCTTCTCGCGACCGTCGTCGCCGCCTGCGGCACGTCGACCCCGTCGGGCGCGGCCGCGACGCCTGCCGCCGCGACGCCCGCGGCCACGCCGGCCCCGGCCACGTCCGACGGCGCCCCCAGCGCGGAGGCGCCGAGCGCCGCCGGCTACAGCGGCCCGCCGGTGACGATCAAGTACTCGATCTGGGGTGATCCCCAGGAGATCGCCAGCCAGACGGCGATCGCCGAGGCGTTCCACGCGACGAACCCGAACATCACGGTCGAGGTCGACGTCTCGGACTGGGACGCGTACTGGACCAAGCTCCAGACCGGCATGGCCGGCGGCGCCGCACCCGACGTGTTCGCGATGGACGGGCCGCTGTTCCCCGACTATCAGGCGCGGAACGTGATGCTCGACCTCAAGCCCTACATCGACAAGTCCGGCTACGACCTGACCCAGCTCGCCGACCAGGGGGTCGCCGACTTCACGACGGCCGACGGCGGCCAGTACGGCCTGCCGCGCGACCTGAACACGATCGTCCTGTACTACAACAAGGACATCTTCGACGCGGCCGGGATCCCGTACCCCGACGACACGTGGGACTGGGCGAAGCTCCGCGAGGTCTCCAAGCAGCTGACCAAGCCCGACGCGAACGGCGACAACGTCCCCGACCAGTGGGGCTTCTACACCGAGAC
>DATDJA010000200.1:0-6563 GCA_036520795.1 Candidatus Limnocylindrales bacterium | reverse complement strand
CGACTACGCCGTCAGCGACGGCAACGGCGGGACGGCCGTGGCCCACGTCACGATCGATCTCGAATGCGTCAACGACGCCCCCGTCGGCGTCGCCGACGCGGGCATGGTCGAGCAGGGCTCCGGCCCGGCCGACTACGACGTGCTTGACAACGACACCGACGCCGAGGACGACGAGCTGTCGCTGGTCGACGTCTCGGTCTCGGGCGCCCAGGGCACAGCGAGCGTGACCGCTGGCGACGAGGTCCGGTTCACCCCGAACCCGTCGTTCAACGGCCAGGCCGTGATCACCTACACGCTCACCGACGGCGATCTCGAGGCCGAGGGCACCCTGACGGTCACCGTCGGGCCTGACGTCGACGCACCGGTTGTCGCCACCCCGACCGTCGCCTTCGGCGTCGGCCGGGTCAACCAGACGGCACCCCTGAAGACCTCCTGGTCCGCGTTCGACGCGGGCGTGGGCGTCGCTTCGTACGACGTCCAGGTGAGCATCGCCGGCGCCGCGTTCAAGCCGGTCTACTCCGGCCCGGCGACGTCCTTCACCAAGCTCTACCCCTTCAAGAAGGCGCTCGTCTGGCGCGTGCGCGCCACCGACGGCGAGGGCAACACCTCCGCCTGGAAGCACTCGGCTAGGCGCAAGATCGTCCCCTTCCAGGAGCATCACCGGAAGGTCAAGTACACCGGCGCCTGGGCGCACGTGGTCACCAAGGCGGCCTCGGGCAGGGGCTACGAGTTCTCCACCGACGCCGGCGACAAGGCCAAGGCGAAGTTCAAGGGCCGCTCGGTCCTGTACGTCGCCCCCAGGACGCGGCTCTCGGGCTGGGTCAAGGTCTACGTCGACGGTGCGCTGATCGGCCGCTACAAGCTCAAGCACGGCACGGTCGTTCAGGGCAAGATCGTGGCGCGGTTCAGCTGGGCCACCAACGGCAAGCACAAGATCCGGATCGTCAACGATCGCGACGGCAAGCAGACGAACATGGACGCGTTCATCGTGCTCAAGTAGCGCGAAGCCTCCCCTCGCGCATCTCCGACGCCGCCGGCACCGCCGGCGGCGTCGCTGTGTGTGCCGCGCGTCGCGGTTCGGCGCCCGCCCCTGCTCGCGCGTGCCGGGCGGGTGTGCACCCGGTGCACATTCCTTACGCCGCACGCGACCACCCCTGCCTTTGACGTCAGGATCGTGCGCCAGGTGCACAAGTTCGACGCCAGTCCGGTCCTCTACGCCCGGGATGTGCGTGTCGGGCACATCCTCGACGAGTCGGCCGCGCCGGATGTCCGGAATGTGCACGGGCCGCACAGCCGACCCGAATTCGTGCGCCAGTCGCACACATTGACTCATCACCATGAGTCATCTAGCCTCATGGGTATGACCAAGCGCCTGCAGGTCCTGTTGAACGACGACGAGCTGCGCCAGATTCAGCGGCTGGCACGCGGCCGGCGGATGACGACGGCGGCGTGGGTCCGCGAGTCGCTGCAGGCGTCGGTCGAGGCGGAGACGCGGGTCGACCTGGCGGGGAAGCTCGCGGCCATTCGCCGCGCCGTGGGGCACGAGCTGCCCACCGGCGACATTGACCAGCTGCTGGCCGAGATCGAGAGCGGCTACCTGGCGCCGAACGAGGGATGATCCTCGTCGACACGACCGTCCCGATGTACCTGGTCGGGGCGGCCCACCCGAACAAGGACGTGGCACGCGCGGCGCTGGAGCGCGCGATCGTCGACGGCGAGCGGCTGGTCACGGATGCCGAGGTCCTCCAGGAGATCCTCCACCGCTACGCCGCGATCGACCGGCGCGACGCGATCGGGCCGTGCATCGACGCCATGCTCGGCGTCGTGGACGACGTGCTGGCCATCGAGCGTCCGGATGTCATCGCCGCACAGCGACTCGTTGAGCGTGTGCCGCGGCTCTCCGCTCGCGACGCGCTGCACGTCGCGGTCATGCAGCGGCACGGCATCGACGAGATCCTGACGTTCGACCGCGGGTTCGATGCGATCGCCGGCCTGCGCAGGCGACCTGCGGACTCCGGCCCCTCCCCTACTCGCTCCTCGCGGCGGCCGCGGTCCGGGTGAGCCGGTCGATGACGTCGGCGTCGTGGTGGCGCCGCTCGACGGGCTCGATGCTGTCGACGAACGCCTGGTAGATCACGGCCTGGCGGGCGATCGCGACGGGCTCGATGAGCTCATCGGCGCGCTCCGGGTCGCAGCCGGGCACGGCGTCGCCCCACGCCGCGAACCAGTGCGCCCGGATCCTGGCCCGGCTCGCGGGCTCGGCGGTGCCGAGGAACGCCGGCAGGTCGAGCAGCGGGTGGCCCACGCCCGCGTCGCCCCAGTCGAGCATCGTGAGCTTGCCGGGCCTGCCGCGGACGTTGCCCGGGTGGAAGTCGCCGTGGACGAGCGTGTCCGGCAGGCCGCATTGCGCGATGGCGGTGTAGCGGGCGGGCATGCCGGCGACGAACGTGGACAGGGTCGAGGCGTCGGCCGCGGGCAGCTCAGGGGAACGGCGCAGGACGACGTCGGCGATGAGGGGCGTGAGAGCCGGTCCTCGCCAGTCGGGCAACCCGATCCGGAGCAGGTCGTCGATCCGCCCGATCCACGCCGTCTGCAGCGCGACCAGCATCGACACCATCTCGAGGCGCTCGGGCTCCGCCGCGTCGTACAGGTCCTCGCCGTCGACGTCGGCGAGCAGCACGCGGTCGCCGTCGTGGCCCAGCAGTCGCGGAACGGCGTCGCCCTGGAGACGCCGCAGCATGTCGCCTTCGTGGGCGAAGAACGGCGGCACGACCTTGAGCCACGCGGCGTGCCCGTCGGCGAGGGGCAGCCGCCAGATGCTCGAGAGGTTCCAGGTGCGCATCTGTTCCGCGGGACCGTCGCGCTCGATCCGGCGCGCCGCGAGGACCTCCTCGGCCCAGGCGAGGTCGAGGCCAGGCCCGCCGGGCTTCGCGTAGCGCAGGCGCAGCGGCTGCTCGTCGAGCGTGGCGCCGAACGGGAGGAGGGCCTCGGCGGCCAGCGGTGACCGGGCGATGGGCGTCGAGATCTCGGCGAGGTACGTCACCCCGCCGCCGTGCGGCGTCGGCCGCTCGGTGTCGAGCATCCGCAGCACGACCACCTCGAGCCCATACCGCTCCCGGGCCGCCGCGACGATCGCCTGGACGTCCGGCCACCACGGCTCGTCGACGGGCACCTCGGGCAGCCGGCCGATCGGCTCGCCTTCCGGTGTCACCAGCTCCAGGGTCACGCGGCGGGGCGGCGGGTGGTATCTCGTGTCCGACATCGGACGTGCATCATCCACTAGAGGAGGAGTCGCGAATGAGCTATCCCGAACCGCGCTACTTCGGCGAGACCGGCGAGGCGTCCGCGACGTACCGCCCCAACAACGCCCCGGCCGCGATCGACTACGGCGGCGGTGCCTCGGCCGACTACCTCGCGACGGGCGCGTCAACGGGCGGGCTGTTCGGCCTGTACCGCTGGAACATGAGCCCGACGTCATCGGGCCCCGGGCCGCACTTCCACCGGACGATGGCGGAGTCGTTCTACGTGCTGGTGGGCACGGTCGCGATCTTCGACGGGCGCGAGTGGGTCGACTGCAACCCGGGCGACTTCGTCCACGTGCCCGCGGGCGGGATCCACGGGTTCCGGAACGCGTCCGGCGCGCCGGCGTCCATGCTGCTCCACTTCGCGCCCGGCGCGCCGCGCGAGGGCTACTTCGAGGGCCTGGCGCGGTTCGCGAAGGAGGGCAGGCCCGGCCCCGAGGAGCTCGCCCGCTTCTACGCGGAGCACGACAACTACTGGCTCTGAGGGCGGCTCGCTACGGGGTCGGCCCCGGTGCCCAGCGCGGGTCCATCATGGCCTCATCGACATACCCGGTACCAAGGTTGCCGCTGACGGACACGATGCCGACGCGGGAGTCCGTGTCGACCCCCGAGGTGTACGCCACCCACCCGTAGTCTGGGGAGACCGCAAGCGGGTCACTCGTGAGGGAACCAGACTCGATCCCGAGGCCAGCCCCGAGGGAGACGGGCCTGCTCGCACCGACGTCGAGGCGCCAGATGTCGCCGTCCCGCACCAACACCCAACCGCGATCGCCGACCCACGCCGGATCGGACAGATCCGCCTGCGAGCCGCCCCACAGGTCCTTCACCTCGCCGGTCGCGACGTCGACCGTACGCAGCCAGGCCTCACCCTGTTCATCGTTGTAGAGGTAGACCAACCGATCGCTCGAGGGTGACCACGCCGGATCGTGCCCAGGCGCGAGGGATCGCAGGCCCGTTCCATCGGGCCTGATGATCGCCACCTCGACCGCCGCCGAGTCCGACTGGCCCGCCAGCCAGGCGCCGTCCGGCGACCACTCCAGGAGCGAGCCCGGCGCGAGCTCCCGCGGGTTCGCGCCGTCGGCATCGGCGATCCAGGTGGACCCGACGTCGATCCCGCTGCGATGGAACGCGATCGATCGACCATCAGGCGCGGGCGCGGGGCGATTGGCGTCGCTCAGGATGATCCGTTCGGAGCCGGGCGTTGCCACATCCACCGTGCAGATGCTCTGGCTCGGCTGCGAGCACTCGTAGACGATCGTGTCGGCGTCGAGCCAGGCGGCATTGCTGCCCTGGGCCAGCCGGGTCACGGACCCGTCGGGCGGGAGGACCTCGATCCAGCTCTGCAACTGGTCCTCGGTCGTGACCACGAGGGTGCCGCCGGGGCCCTCGGTGGGCGTCGGGCCTGGGCTCGCGGTCGGGCCGGGGTCGGGCGAGGCGGTCGCGCTCGGCACCGGCACGACGATCGCGAGGTCATCGTTCAGCCTGTTCAGGAGCAGTGCCCCGACGGCGATCGACCCCGTGATCAGCAGCGCCAGGAGCGCGGCGATCGCGACGAGCCGCATCTGGTGATGGACGGGGGCGGGCCGGAGCGCGGCGGCGAGGATCAGGTCCCCGCGGCGATCCGAGAGGGTCAGCGGCGGCAGGGCGCCGATCGCGGCGGCGTCGGCACGGAGCTCGGTCGCGGTGCGCACGCACTCCTGGCAGCCGGCGAGGTGCTGGTCCAGGTGGCGGCGCTCGGACGTCGACAGGGGGTAGTCGATCGCCATCGCCGCGAGCTCGAGGAACGTCTGATGCGGCTTCATCGCGACGCCTCCGAAGCCATCAGGCGGTTCCGCACCTGCACGCGGGCGCGGGAGAGCATGGTTCTGGTTGCCGAGTCCGAGCGCCCGACCGCCGCAGCGATCTCCTGGCCGCTGAAGCCCTCGCTGCTCATGAGGAGCGCCGCCCGGGCCTCGGGGCGCAGCTCCGCGAGGGCTTCGACGAGGTCCGCGCGACCCTCGCGCGAGATGTAGCTGACCTCGGGCGCGTCCTCGGTGCGGTCGAAGCCCGGGCTGGACACGATCTTGGCGATGCCGTGGAACGCCGACGTGATCCGCCGTCCACGACTGACCGCGAGGTTCGCCCCGACCCGGTAGAGCCACGCCCGCACGTTGTCGGGGGTTCGGTTCGCCCGGACCTCGCGGGTGAGCCGGAGGTACGCCTCCTGGAGGAGATCCTCGGCGACCTCCGTGTCGCGCGTGGTGCGGACCAGGAACGCGAAGATCTCGTTGTGGTAGTCCGCCCACGCGGCGACGACCAAGGCATCGGCGGTGGTGGCGCGATTGGCGCCAACCGCGTCGACAGCCTCGAGGGGAGCGATGACCGGGTCCACGGGGTTGGGACGCTTCATGGCTGCCGCTGTTTCAGCACGCGGCCACACCCTACGCCCTTCGCATTCGTACCAGGCCTACCGAACGGGATTTCGCTCGTTGTCCTGGTCCCTGGGCCCGTGCGTAGACGTGGCACGCATGTGTCGGGCCTTGGATGCCCGATTCCCCGGCCCTCGGGGTCGTAGCGCATCGAAAATGGTGCCTGGTAAACGTGGTACGTCTGCGGTTGACGATCCCAGCGCGGTAGACTCGGCCCGAGGTGAGTTGACATGAGTGACGCAACGTCGACAAAGCAGGCCGTCGCGGCCGACGACGAACTGGCCGCGGAGCCGACCCAGGCCGAGATCGATGCGTGGGTCGCGAAGGAGCGGGCACGCCGCAAGGCCTGGCTCGAGGGACCTTCCGATGACGAGCGCGCGGCCTACGCGCAGCGCCTCAAGAGTCGGCGGCTCGGGCAGGTGTTCGACGACGGCGAGCACATGATCGACGAGACCATGCGCCGCGGTCTGCGCTACGGACGCGAGGGCCAGCTCGCCGTCGAGGGCGGGTTGAGCCTCATGTACACGTGGTCGAGGCACTTCTTCGCGGAGCTGGTCAAGGCCGGACGCGAGTGGGAAGAGGAGACGGCGATGCCGAGCCGTCGCCGCCGCGTCCCGTTCGACGACGCATCGGACTGATCGATCGGGCCAGCGGTCGGACCTAGCGCCGCCGCGTGAGGAACCTTTTCCGGCACCCCCGACGGGTCGGGCACGTCCTGGCCGTCTTCTTCCGGCTGTTCATCGCCCCGGCCCTCCACCTCCCCGGCTCTGACAAGCGGTCCGGCCCCGTCCGGATGCGGGTCGCGTTCGAGCAGCTGGGCGGGGCGTGGGTGAAGCTCGGCCAGATGCTTGCC
>DATDJA010000199.1:0-7396 GCA_036520795.1 Candidatus Limnocylindrales bacterium | reverse complement strand
AGCGGAATATCGCGGAGAAGGTCGCCCGCGAGTGGGCCGAGCGGCGCGCCGCCTCGGAGCTCACGGACAAGGAGCTGGACCTCGAGAAGGCCACGGTCGACGCCGAGGTCGAGCTGCTCGATCCGGCGGCAAGGCATGCCGCCAACGGCGAGTCAGGCGTCGCGACGGCGAGACCCAAGCGAGCTGCCGCGACCAGGTCATCGGATCGTGCCGGGTCATCGTCCCGTGGCGCCGGCCGCCGGGTCCCGGATCTCGCGGTGCTGCCGCGCCTTCTGCACGACACCGGCGCGTTCGGAAGCCTCCGGGAACGCCTCGGCCGAGCGGGCGTCGAGCCGGGGCAGCACGGCAAGCACGTCGGCCTGACCTCCGTCCCGCACGGAGCCAAGTCGTACCTGGCCGCAGCGCTCGCGCTCGCGCCGGACGCGGAGCGCATCTGCTGGGTGGCGAGGGACGCCGAGATCGGCGACCGCGTCGCGGAGGAGCTGGGCGCATGGCTCGGCGACCCCAACCTCGTTGCCGTGCTGGAGCCCAGGACCTCGCTCGCGTACGAGCGGAGCGAGCTGGTCCCCGACGAGACCGCGGCCCGCGTCGCGGCCCTCGCCCAGTGGCGCGCCGGCAAGGCGAAGGTCCTCGTCGCGAGCGTCCAGGCGCTGGTCCAGGCGACCCTCGCGCCCGACGACCTGCCCGCGGAGATCCGGACGCTGCGCGCCGGCCAGCGCATCGGTCACGACCAGCTCCTCGCCGAGCTCCTCGAGCGCGGCTACTCGCCCGTGATCGAGGTCGCCGGAAGGGGCGAGTTCGCGCGCCGCGGCGGCATCGTCGACGTCTTCCCCCCGAGCGCACCCCTGCCCATCCGCGTCGAGCTGTTCGGCGACGAGATCGACTCGATGCGCGCCTTCGACCCCACCGACCAACGCAGTGTCGAGGCCGTCCGCGAGATCACCCTCCTGCCCGCCACTGAGTTCCTGCTCCCGGCCGGCGGTGCCGAGGAGATCCGCCAGCGGCTCGGCCGGATCGCGGCGCGCCTCCCCGACCGGCTCGCGCAGGACCTTGCGCGCTTCGCGGGCGACGCGGCGAGCGGGGCGAAGGTCGTCGAGGGCCGCGCGCTCCCCGCGGGCGACGCCGCCGAGGTCTGGGCCCGCCTCGTCGCCCCCAACACGGGCCTCGACCACCTCGACCCGTCGACCCTCCTCGTCCTCGACGAGCCCGGCGACCTCGCCGACGCCGCCGACTTCCTGTGGCGCCAGGCCGAGGAGCGGCACGCGGAGATGGTCGAGGCCGGCGACCTGCCCAGGGACTGGCCGTCCTCGTATCTCCCGCCGCGAGACTGGAAGAGCCGCCTGCACGGGTCGCGCACGCTGGAGCTGACTTGGCAGTCCGAGGCCGGCGCGGCCGACGGGATGGCGTTCGCCTCGAAGAGCCTGACCAGCGGCGACCAGTTCGGCTGGCGCGAGCCGGTGCTCGCGCCGGGTCTGACCGCGCGGCTGGTCGACGGCGTCGAGCACTGGGTCGGGGAGAAGGCCCGCGTGGTGTTGGCGAGCGACCAGGCACCGCGGCTCGCGGAGCTCCTCGGGGAGGCGGGCCACGCCGTCGGCATCGTCCATCGCGTGACCGAGGCCCCGCCGCCCGGGGCGATCGCCCTCATCGAGCGGAGCCTCAACGGCGGCTTCGAGGGCGGTCCCGACGGCCTCGCCCTCGTCACGGACCGCGAGCTGTTCGGCACGGTCCGGGTGCGCAGGCCCAAGGCCATGCGGCGAGTCGTCCCCCGCGACCTCCTCGAGCGCCTCTCGCCCGGCGACGTCGTCGTGCACATCGACCATGGCATCGCCCGCTACGAGCAGATGCTCCGGCGTGGGGGCGAGGGCCAGGAGCGCGACTACCTCGAGCTCTCGTTCGCGGCCGGCGACCGGATCTTCGTCCCCGTCGAGCAGATCAACCGGGTGTCCCGGTATTCCGGCGGTGAGCACCCGACGCTCAGCCGCCTCGGCGGCACGGACTGGCTGCGGACCAAGCAGCGGGTCCGCAAGGCGGTCAGCGACCTCGCCGAGGAGCTGCTCGCGCTGTACGCCAAGCGCGAGGCTGCGCAGGGCTTCGCGTATGCGCCGGACTCGCCGTGGCAATCCGAGATGGAGGCCTCGTTCCCGTACGAGGAGACGCCCGACCAGCTGCGCGCCGCCGAAGAGGTCAAGGCCGACATGCAGACCCTCCGGCCGATGGACCGGCTGGTCGTCGGCGACGTCGGCTACGGGAAGACCGAGGTCGCGCTGCGAGCGGCCTTCAAGGCGACGCAGGACGGCAAGCAGGTGGCGGTGCTCGTGCCGACAACCGTGCTCGCGGGCCAGCACTTCCAGACGTTCAGCCAGCGATTCGCGGCGTTCCCGATCACGGTGCGGCTGCTGTCGCGGTTCGTGAGCGCGAAGGACCAGGAGGCGACCGTCAAGGGCCTGGCCGCCGGGATGGTCGACATCGTGATCGGCACCCACCGGCTGCTGAGCAAGGACGTCGCATTCCGGGACCTCGGCCTTGTCGTGGTCGACGAGGAGCAGCGGTTCGGCGTCGCGGCGAAGGAGCGCCTCAAGCAGCTCCGGAGCGCCGTCGACGTGCTCACGCTCTCGGCAACCCCGATCCCGCGCACCCTCAACCTCGCACTGGCGGGCATCCGGGACTTGAGCGTGATCGAGACCCCGCCCGAGGACCGGCTGCCGATCCAGACCCGGGTGGCGGAGGCGTCGGCAGGGTTGGTCAGGGACGCGATCCTGCGCGAGCTCGACCGCGGCGGCCAGGTGTTCTACGTCCACAACCGCGTCGAGACGATCGAGGCCCAGGCGGAACAGCTCCGCAGACTCCTCCCCGGCGCCCGGATCGTCGTCGGGCACGGCCAGATGGGGGAGGGCGCGCTCGAGAAGGTGATGCTCACGTTCGCCGACGGCGCGGCCGACGTCCTCGTGTGCACCACGATCATCGAGTCGGGCCTCGACATCCCCAACGCCAACACCATCGTCATCGACCGTGCCGACACCCTCGGGCTCGCCCAGCTCTACCAGCTCCGTGGTCGCGTGGGCCGCTCGTCACGCCGCGCCTACGCGTACCTGATGTACCGCCGTCGTGAGCGGATGAGCGAGGAGGCCCGCAAGCGGCTCCAGGCGATCTTCAACGCGTCCGAGCTCGGTGCCGGGTTCCAGATCGCCCTGGCGGACCTCGAGATCCGCGGCGCCGGCAACATCCTGGGCGGCGAGCAGTCGGGGCACATGGCGGCGGTCGGGTTCGACCTGTACTCGCGGCTGCTGGCGGAGGCGGTCGAGGAGGCGAAGGCGCGGCGCGAGGATCGCGAGCCGGTGCGCGAGGCGCCGCAGGCGATCGTGGATCTTCCGGTGGACGCGCACCTCCCCGACGACTACGTGCCGGACGAGGCCCAGAAGCTGGAGCTCTACCGCCGGCTGGCCCGAACCCGCTCAACAGGCGACGTGGCCGCGTTCCGCCAGGAGGTCACCGACCGCTATGGCCCGATGCCGGCGCCGGTGCTGCGCCTGGTCGAGGTGGCGGAGCTCCGGCTGTCGGCCGAGTCCGCAGGCGTGGCGAGCCTCGCCCGCGAGGAGGGCTGGCTGGTGGTGCGGTTCGGGGCCGGGATGTCGCGCGCGGTGGCGATCCAGCTCCTGGCGCCGTCTGGCGCCGGCGGCCCGCTGCCCGGCGTCCGCCCCGGCGACATGACGTTCGCCTCGAACCAGGTGCGAATCCGCCTGCCGAAGGATCCGCTCAAGGGTTGGGTGCTGACGCAGGCCGTGGTCTCGCGGCTCGTGGCCGCTGCGGGGGTGCCGGCGACCGACGTGCGATGATCATTCCACGCACAGAACGGAGAACGCCCTTTCATGGAACGAGCCCAAGCGGTCGACCGCTACATCGCATCGCAGTCGGACGAGCGCCGAGCTGCGATGGAAACCCTTCGCGACACCATCAACGCCGCCGCGCCCGAGGCGACCGAGACCATCGCCTATGGCATGCCCGCGCTGCGCAGCCACGGGGGCCAGTTCCTCGTGTCGTACGACGCGTTCAAGAATCACTACAGCGTGTTTCCCGCCAGCGAGGCCGTCCTCGAGGCCGGCGGCGAGGATCTGAAGCCATACCTGGCGGGCAAGGGCACCATCCAGTTCCCCGCCGACCAGCCGCTCCCGACGGCGCTGATCACGCGCATCGTCAAGGCCCGGGTCGAGGAGAACGCGGCGGTCGTCCGCACCTAAACCACGCCGCCGCGCGCTTCCCCTTGCGAGTGGGGCGTAGGCTCTGCTGACGCAGATGCACGTGGTGACGACGTGACGACCGTTCGACTCGACTCGGTCATCCTGGACCGGCGCGAGGCCCTGATCATTGGCGCTCTGGCGGCGACAGCGACCGTCCTCGCGGCCTGCGGATCATCGACAGGGACAACTACGTCAGGTGCGGCGACTCCCGGGGCGCCGACGGCGGGCTCCGGGTCGGCCGAACCGGCGCCGGCGGGCGACTCGACCGTCACGATCCTGCCCGGTGGCCCATTCGACGCGGTCCTGGATCCGCCTGATGTGACCGTATCGCGCGGAGATACCGTGACGTGGCAGAACGACAGTGGCGAGGTCCACACCGTCACCTGCGACCCGGACAACCCGCTCGGTCTGGACCACGCCCTGCCCGACGGTGCGGAGTCGTTCAACTCGGGCAACATCTCCCCAGGCGACACGTTCCGGCACGCCTTCGAGGTTGCCGGCACGTACGTCTACGGTTGCGCGCTCCACGAGGCGCATGCCGGGACGATCACGGTCAGTTGACTGGGACGACCAGCTCGCGTCGACGTCGGGATCTCAGGACGAGAAGCCGCCATCCGTGTGGATGAGCTGGCCGGTCGTCCAGGCGCCGTCGTCCGAGAGCAGGAACGCGATGAGCTTCGCGACGTCCTCGGGCGTCCCGAGCCGGCCCGTCGGCTGGCGCTTGATCAGCATCGCCTCGAGGTCGTCGTCGATCCAGCCCGTATTGACAGGCCCGGGATTGACGACGTTCGCGCTGATGCCGAGGTGTCCGAGCTCGCGCGCGGCGGCCTTCACGATCCGGTCGAGCGCCCCCTTCGAGGCGCCGTACGGGAGGTTGTAGTTCGTCGCGTCGCTCGTGAGCGCGACGATCGCCCCGCCTCCCTGCGCCTGGCGCGCGAACTCGGCGATGAGCTGCCAGCTCGCCCGGGCGTTGATGATCATGTGGCGATCGAAGGACTCGACGGTCGTGTCGAGGATCTCCGAGTCGACCGACTCGGCGTGCGAAAGGACGAGGCCCCGCAGCGGACCGAGCGCGGCGACGGCCGCCGAGATCAGGCGCGCCGGCTCATCGGGGTCAATCAGATCGCCCGGGAGGAGCTCGACCGTCGCGCCACGTCGCCGCAGGTCCTCGGCGATCCACTCCGGCTCGATGTTGGCAGCCGATGCCTTGGCCGGGCCCGCCGGTCGGTAGAACGAGATCGCCAGGTTCCAACCGTCGTCCGCGAGCCGAGCCACGATCCCCGCCCCGATGCTGATCCGCGTGCCGACGCCCGTGACGAGCGCCGCCCGCCGCTTCCCCTCGCTGGGCACTCGATCCTCCTGCGGTGCGATGCTGGGCAGGATGACTGACGAGCTGGCGATCCGCTACGAGATTGTGGGCAAACGTGTTGCTCTCGGCTCGGTGCGCCGAGACCTGTACCCACTCCACGTCGCGTGGCTCAACGACCCCGAGGTCGCGTGGAACGTGTTCGGCGCGCCCGTGCAGCGCTCCTTCGAGGAGGAGCGCGACTGGATCGAGGCATTCGTCGCCGACCGGGGCTCGCGCCTGTGGTTGATCTACCGGATCGACGAGCAGCGCCCGATCGGGCTGGCTGCGCTCACGGCGATCGACGTTGAGCCCGGCACCGCGACGTTTCGCACGCTCATCGGCGAGGCCCACGATCGTGGCCGGGGCTTCGGCCGGGAAGCGAGTGAGCTCGTCCTTCGGCATGCCTTCGAAGACCTCGGCCTGCACGAGATCCGCCTGGACGTCTTCGGGTACAACACGGCGGGGATCCGGCTATACGGGCGGCTCGGCTTCCATGAGGTCGAGCGCCGTCCGATGCAACTCGAGCGCGACGGGCGCCGCTGGGACGTGATCCGGATGGCGAAGTCGATCGATGATCCCGTCGACGCCGGGCCGAGCGCAGATGGCCGATGATGAGCAGGATCGCGAGAGTCACATGACCGACGTCTCCACGACCGGCGGATCGATGTCGCGCGAGCCGACGCGCTGGGGTTTCGGCTCGCCGGGGCCCCTGCGCGACGAGCTGACGGCGCTCGCGTTCGGCGGCGGCAAGGTCGTCACCTCCAGCCTGCTCGCGGACTACGAGATCGAGGGTGAGCCCGTCGACCAGCCAGGCGACATCGGGATCCTCCTGGACTCGGCCGACGCCCCCGTCGCCACGGTCGAAGACGTGCTGTCGAAGGTCATCCGGCTCGCGGACATGACCGACCAGGACGCGGTCGACGAGGGCGAGGGCTATGCCGACGCCGCCGCCTTCCGCCTGACCCACGAGCGATTCTGGAACGGCTACATCGACGAGGTGCGCGAGGGGATCGGCGATCCGGGATTCACGATCACCGACGACACGCCCATCGTCGTCGAGCGCTTTCGCATCATCGGCATCCTCGCCGCAGACGGGTCGCCGATCACCCCGGTCGTCCGGCCCGCGTACCCGCCCGACCGACCGGCCGTCGACGCCTTCCTCGCCGACCGCAACGCTGACGTCGTCGCGCGTCTGGGCGAGGTGGTGGACGCACGACGGCGTCCCGCGCTGATCGTCGAGGCCGATGGCGTGATCGAGGGCGTCCTGACCTGGGAGCTCAGCGGGACCTCGATGGAGGTGCTCACGCTCCACGCTGCGCGTCAGTGGTCGGGCGTGGGGACGGCGTTGATCGCGGCAGCCCGTCGCGTAGCCGAGGCGTCCGGCGCTCGCCGGCTGTGGCTGATCACAACCAACGACAACGTCGATGGGCTCCGCTTCTACCAGCGCCGCGGGTTCCGGCTGGCACGACTGCATCCGGGCGCGGTCGATCGCTCCCGCGAGACCCTCAAGCCGGCGATTCCCGAGGTCGGCGACCACGGGATCCCGCTCCGCGACGAGCTGGAGCTCGAGACCCTGATCCACCAGAACACGCCTGTCCCGGACGAGCCGGACTGACACATTGACGAGGTCCGCGCGTCCCACCCCGGGCTAAGTCCGGCTCACACACGCGGAGAGGGTTGGGATGGGTCGCGGGTTCGATCTCGTCGCCAGGCTGACGGTCGTGATGGTGGTCGCCGCCGCATTGCTGGTGGTGCCGGGAGCGGGCGGCGGCGCGTCGATCGCGCGGGCTGCGAACTGCCCGTCGGCCCCGGT
>DATDJA010000198.1:0-2718 GCA_036520795.1 Candidatus Limnocylindrales bacterium | reverse complement strand
CCTCGCCGAACGCCGCCAGTGCCTCGACCGAGGGGATCACGTAGTAGGCGCCGCTCACCGCGCGCGTGAAGCGGGTGAGATCGTCGCGTGGTCCATCGCCCAGGCCGACCATGCTCTCGAGCATCGCGTGGAGGCGCGCCTGGTCGGCGCTGAAGCCGACGAAGATCGTCCCGTGCGCGGACACCGACCCGTACGGGATGTTGCGTCGGAAGATCTTGCCGAATGTCTCCTGGTCGGTCCGGGCCACGTGCGATGCCGGCGGCACCGGATCAAGCTCCGCCGAGTCGGCCCGGCGGCGCCCGATCACGGCCTCCTGGCGCTCGGTCGGGAGCCCCTCCCATGCGTCGGCGTCGTGCTCCCAGCGCTGGAGGAGCAGGACCGACGACCCCTCGCCGGCCGAACCCCTGGGCACGATGGCGACCGTCATCGCCTCGACCAGCGTCGGGTTCTCCGTCCCGTCGATGAAGCCCGTCGCGTCGAGGTCGTGGTGGTACGGCCAGCCGACGGTCTCCGTCGACAGCGTGGCGCAATCGGCGAGGCCGCGGACGATCGCATGGGAGAGGTCGAACACCACGTCGTAGCTCGCGCCGGTCAGCCAGATGACGATGTCGTGCTGCGTCGCCGGGAGCGTGTAGCCGTCCTCGCCGACGATGGGCGCCTCGAAGTCGGTGACGCCGGGCGGCGCCATCGACGGGGCGACCTCGTGCCACAGTCGCGGCCGGAACCCGGCGACCACGTTGACGCCGCCGATCGTCGTCCGCGGCTCGCGCAGGCCGGCGACGCGGCGCACGGCGGTCTCGGCCATGGACGTCGCCCGGACGTCGAACTCGAGATACGCGTGGGACGACGTCCCGAGCGCGAAGATGCCGGTCTGCGGCGAAGCCATCCCACCTCCGTTCGTGCCCATCGTGCCACGCGCGCCAGGCGGGTACGCTGCGCAGTCAAAGGAGGACCACCCTTGCGCGTCACCGTCACCCCGGAGCAGATCAGGTTGGCATTCGAGGCCGTCAAGGACGACCCCGCGTTCGAGGAGAGCCGCGGCATCTGGGAGCGCGGCAGGCCCCCGGTCGAGATGCTCCAGGCGATGTGCCTGCGCCCCGAGATCCTCCGCGCGTTCGGAGGGTTCGGGGGAGCGCTCTACCCGGGCGGGCTGCTGGAACGGCGCGTCCAGGAGCTCGTGATCCTCGCGGCGTCGTACGCCAACGAGTGCCAGTTCTGCACCAACGCCCACGTGGACATCGTCGACATCGGCGGGATCCTCGAACAGCCGCTGACCATGATCGCGGAGCCGTCGACGCTGGCCACGAGGGAGCGCCTCGCGGTCGAGTACTCGCGCGCCGCGACACTCGATTCCAACCACATCCCGGAGCCGCTGATGGCGGAGCTGAAGGACGCCTTCACCGACCCGGAGCTCGTCGAGCTCACGTTCCTCGTCGGCTACATCAACATGCTCAACCTGTTCAACAACAGCCTCGGCGTCCGCTACGACGGCGATTACCGGGTGCTGGCGCAGGCCGCGGGTCCGAGCAGCGCCCCGGAGGCGTCGAGGCCGTAGCCCAGCGGAAACACCGCCCCGTCGCAGGGCTCCTTGCCCGTCCGGGGGGCATCGTCGGGGGTCGCCGGCCACGTGTAGGGCGTCGTGGCGGTGAACGGTCGAGCGCCGAACAGGACGTCGCCCACCCCCGCGCCCTCGGTGCCGGGCAGCCAGGCGGCGACGACGACGTCGGCCGTGGGCAGGATCCGGTCGAGCATCACCGGCCGGCCCGACAGGATGACGACGACCAGGTCGTCGACCATCGGCCGGACCGCCTCGATCGTCGCGAGGTCCGCCTCCGGAAGCGCGAGCGTCGCGGAGTCCCCGACGCCCTCCGCGTATGGCGGCTCGGCGACGACGACGATTCCGGTCTTGGCGTGGGTACCCTCGGGGATCGCGCGCGCTCCCGTGTAGATCAGCCGGTCGCCCATGCGCTCGCGGAGGTCGTCGGCGATCGTTGTGCCGGGCGTGATCGGACCGGGCGATCCCTGCCACGTGATCGTCCAGCCGCCGGACTGGAGGCCGATGTCGTCCGCGCCCGAGCCTGCGAGGAGCACGTCGCCGGACGGCAGCGGCAAGGCGCCCGGCGTGGTCTTCAGCAGCACCGCCGACTTGCCGGCCGCCTCGCGGGCGATCGCGCGGTGGGCGTCCGAGCCCAGCTCGGCGTCGGCCTGCTGGGGCATCGGCTGCTCGAACAGGCCCATCTCGAACTTGACGCCGAGGATGCGGCGCACGGCCTCGTCGATCCGCTCCTGCGTAATGGCGCCGCGCTCGAGGCCGGCCTTGACCGCCGCCTGGAACCGCGGGCCGTCGCTCGGGACCATGGCCATGTCGATACCGGCCGAGATCGCCTTCGCCACGGCCGTCTCGTAGTCGGGGTCGATCTGGTCGATGCCCGCCCAGTCGGACACGACGAATCCCGTGAACCCGAGGTCGCCGACGAGCACCTCGGTCAGCAGGTGGCGGTCGCCGTGGACCTTGCCATCGCCGGTGCTCGAGAACGAGGCCATCACGGTGCGAACCCCGGCACCGACGGCCGCCTCGTAGGGGGCGAGATGGAGCGCCCGGAACGCCTCCTCGTCCATGTCCGGCACGACGCCCTGGTCGATCGAGTAGCCGGGTGTGGTCGACGAGCCCCACGCCGTCCCGCCGTCACCCGCGAAGTGCTTGGCGGTCGCGAGCGC
>DATDJA010000197.1:0-2172 GCA_036520795.1 Candidatus Limnocylindrales bacterium | reverse complement strand
AGGGCACCCGTCCCCGCCCCGTGCTCGCGGACGACGAACGGCGACGGCCGGCCGAGCACGGCCCACGCCTCCTCGAGCAGGCGTCCGACCGCGGCGCCGTAGATCGGATGTGCTTCGGGCGCCGTCAGGAAGTCGCCGGCGCGGCCGGGCCCGGGTTCGGCGCGCCGGTAGTAGCCATGATCCGGCTCGTAGAGGGCGCGCTCCATGAACCGGGCGAAGGTGATCGGGCCACCGCTGCGGATCTCGGCACGGATGCGCTCGACGAGAACCTCGTCCTCGCCCACGGAATCGGGATCGGGGAGCGAGGTCCGGACCAGCATCGGCTGGGGGATCTCGCGCTCATCGTCCATCTCGCGTTCGATCGTACGGGGCGCCGGTGGTCGCCGGACGGTCAACGCCGGAGCGCCAGGCGGACGCCCGGTCCGACGAGCGTGTGGCCGCCGAGCAGGATCGGGATCGGGGCATCGTGCGCCGCCGCCGTGAGCTCGCGCAGCCACGGGTCGGTGATCCGGGACGGCAACAGGAGATCAGACGCGTAGCGGTCCTCGGGTACTGGCCACGCGCGCTCGTCGGCGCCGAGCCGGTGGGCGAGCAGGACGCGCGAGTCGAGCACGGCCCCGTCTGCGATCGCCGCCACGTGACGGCCGAGCGAGCCGGGACCGTCGCGCTCGAGCAGCTCACCCAGCACGCTCCGCGGCGGGCGACGGTTCGGCTGGCCCAGCTGGGCGCCCGCGCCGGCGGTCCGCAGGCCGCGCTCCTCCACGAGAGCCCGGGTGCGCGATCGCGTGTGGCGCTCCAGCCAGCGCAGATCGGCGGCCGAGGTCCGGCCGGCGACGAGCAGCTCGGCGCCCGGGTCGGCGGCCAGCGAGCGCAGCGCCGCCAGGCGGGCGCGCACAGGCCGTGCGTCGGTCGGATCGAGACTGGGCAGCGCCGGCGCCCCACGGACGCCCGCGACCAGCTCCAGGTCCAGCGGCGAGTCGACGTCCATCGCGAGCCGCCGCCTCGTCGAGAGGTCGCGGACACGGATGGCGGCGGCCTCCTCGAGCCAGCGCGGAAGCGCGTTGTCGGAGTCGAGGTCCGGGACGTCCCGCAGGACCTCGCCCGCCCGCGCGATCGCGACGACGTCGGCCGAGTACCGATGGTTCGCGAGCGCGCCCGGGACGTCGGCTGCGGCGGCCTCGACGAAGCGCGCCAGGTCAGCGTCCGTCGCGAGCGGGATCGAGGCGGCACCGAGCACGACCAGCCCGTCCGGCCGCAGCTCACCGACGAGCCGCCGGAGCCGCGCACCGAATGGGGTATGGTCGGCCGGCTCCCGCCGCACGACGACGGAGGCGGCACCCGCGTCGACGAACGCACGGCGGTGGTGCTCCGCGAGTGCGGTCCGAGCCGCGTCGAGGGTCCGTTCGAGCGGCCCTGCGTCGCGCGCGGGCTCGGGAGCGAGGATGAGGACCGTGACCGGGGCCATGGCCCCGGAGTCTAGCGATCGGAGGTCCGCGGGCGGTGGCTCGGGTTCGGGCGTACGTGGGTCTGGGGGCGAACGTCGGCGATGCCGGCGCGACGCTTGCGGCCGCGGTTCGCGCGCTCGCGGCGCTCCCGGATACCGCGCTCGTCGGCGTCTCGCGCCTCTACGCCACCGAGCCCGTCGGGGTCGTCGACCAGCCGGTGTTCCGCAACGCGGTCGCGGCGCTCGACGTCCCGGGCGGATCCGACCCGGCCACCGGCGCGTCGGCGCTGCTCGTCGCGCTCAAGGACATCGAGCGTGCCTTCGGGCGTCAGCCACGGGAGCGATGGGGCCCGCGGGAGGTCGATCTCGACCTGCTGCTGTTCGGCGACGCGCGGATCAGCGTCGAGCGCCCCGAGGCCGGCCGGAGCGACGACCCCGCCAAGGCGGCGCTGCCGCTCGTCGTCCCGCATGCCGAGGCGCGCAACCGCCTGTTCGTGCTCGCGCCGCTCTCGGACGTCGCGCCGGACCTGGTGCCGCCCGGCTGGGACGAGTCGGTCGTGGAGGCCGCCCGGCGCCGCCTCACCGACGAGGGCCCCGACGCCGTCCGCGCGGTCGCCGACTGGGACGGGCAGGACTGGCGCCCGACGGGCTAGGCGCCGAGGCCCAGCCTCGCGCGCAGGTCAGCCGCTACAGCCGGACGGCGGGCGGGCGGTCTCGATCGAACATGT
>DATDJA010000196.1:0-2128 GCA_036520795.1 Candidatus Limnocylindrales bacterium | reverse complement strand
CCCGAGGAAGTCGCGGGCCGGCACGGTGCCGCCCGCGGTCGCGCTCGCCGCCGCGGCGGCCGGGCGGGCGACGCCCGCGGAAACGCGCTCCGGCTGCTGGGCGCGGCTCGCGTCCGGGCGGCGACGGCCGTCGAACCCGGTCGCGATGACCGTGATCATGATCTCCTCGCCGAGCCGCTCGTTGAAGCTCGTCCCGAAGATGATGTTCGCCTCGGGATCGGCCGCAGCCCGGATCTCCTCGGCGGCCTCGGTCACCTCCCACAGGGTGAGGTTCGAGGAGCCGGTGATGTTGAACAGGATCCCCTGCGCGCCGGCGATGTTGATCTCGAGCAGCGGGCTCGCGACGGCCATGCGGGCGGCCTCGAGGGCGCGGTTCTCGCCGCTCGCCCGGCCGATGCCCATGAGCGCCGAACCGGCGTCCTTCATGATCGCGCGGACGTCGGCGAAGTCGAGGTTGATCAGGCCCGGCACCGTGATGATGTCGCTGATGCCCGCGACGCCCTGGCGGAGGACGTCGTCGACGACCCGGAACGCGTCCACGATCGACGTGTTCTTCTGGACGACGTCGCGCAGCCGGTCGTTGGGGATCGTGATCAGCGTGTCGACCTTGGCCTTGAGATCCTCGGAGGCCTTCTCGGCGACCAGCTTGCGCCGGCTGCCCTCGAAGCTGAACGGCTTGGTGACGACGCCGATGGTGAGCGCGCCCTGCTCCTTCGCCATCTCGGCCACGACCGGCGCCGCGCCGGAGCCGGTCCCACCGCCGAGGCCCGCGGTGATGAACACCATGTCCGAGTCGGCGAGCGCGTCCGCGATCTTGTCGCGGTCCTCCTCGGCGGCCCGCTGGCCGATCGACGAGTCGCCGCCGGCGCCAAGGCCGCGGGTGATCTTGTCGCCGATGCGGATCTTGTGCGGGGCGTCCGACTGGAGGAGCGCCTGGGCGTCCGTGTTGCAGGCGATGAACTCGACGCCCATCATCTCGGCGCGAATCATCCGGTTGACGGCATTGCTGCCACCACCGCCGACGCCGATGACGCGGATCAGGGCGAAGTTCTCTGAATCGGAACGCAGCGGCATCAGCGCTCTCCTGGATGTTCGAGTGTGGCGGCGGGCGATCGCTGTCGCTCGTCGTGCTGGGGGGGCGCGCCGGTCCCGGGCTCCGGCTTCGCGACGGGTCTGCAGGGTTAGGGCGGGAGTATACCCACGGCATGTGCGTGCCTGTCCACGGGTCGGTCGCGGGGCGTCGTGCGTGGGCGCCGGTTCGCCGGTGCCGACGGGCACCGCGGATCGGTGGGGTGCGGTGCCCTTGGTGACGGTCAGCCGCCGAGGAAGGAGAGGCGGATGCGCCGGCTGGCGTTGTCCTCGTTGGGGTCCAGGAGCGCGATCGACTGCCAGGTCCCGAGGGCCAGCCGGCCGCCGATGACGGGCACGGTGATCGAGGGCGCGGCGAGCAGCGGCAGGACGTGGTCCGCCCCGTGGCCCGGGGATCCGTGGCGATGCGTCCAGCGGTCGTCCCGCGGCAGCAGCCGGTCGAGTGTCGCGACCGCGTCGACGTCGGAGCCGGCGCCCAGCTCGAGGATCACGACGCCGGCCGTCGCGTGGGGCACGAACACCGACAGCAGCCCATCGCCGCCCTGTGATGCCTCGCCGGCGAAGCGCGCGCAAGCCGGCGTCAGGTCGGTGAAGCCGCGGTCCCGCCCGGTGCGGACCTCGAGCTGGATCGATTGCATCTCGACGATCCTTCTGTGGTGTGGTCTGCGGATTTGTCGCGCGGCCCGTCAGTGGCGGAACGCGAGACGTTCACTGGAGCCGTTCCAGTCGTCCGGGATCCGCCATCTGGAACGTCCCGCGTTCAGGTTGGCCCCCGCACGGCCGAATGGCTCGCCCGACGTTCCAGCCCAGCGGTCCTGTGATGGCCCCTGCGCTGCAGTGAACGTATGGCGTTCCAGGCCGGCGGGCGTGCCTGGCGGTACGCGCGCTAAGGGAAGATCGAGCGGATCGCGTCCCGGATGCGGCCGAAGCCGCCGCCGCCCGGCGCCGACTCGTAGCGCAGCGGCTCGCCCTGGGCCACCTGGATCGCCCCCCAGCGGAGCAGGCCGACGGCCGTCGAGTAGGACGGGTCCTGGATCGT
>DATDJA010000195.1:0-5927 GCA_036520795.1 Candidatus Limnocylindrales bacterium | reverse complement strand
GGGCGCCATCTCAGCCGGGCGATCGACGAGTACAGCATGGCCGAGAGCGAACGGATCCTCGAGCAGGCGGGCTACGTCGAGGCGCGGCTGGAGACGCCGCCCGCCGTCGCCTTCGTCGACCTCACGGGGTTCACGCGCCTGTCCGAGGAGCTCGGCGACGAGGCGGCGGCGGCGCTGGCGCTCCGGCTGGGAGACGTGACGGTGGAGACGGTCCGCGGGCACGGCGGCCGGGTCGTCAAGCTCCTGGGCGACGGCGTCCTGATCCGGTTCGGCGACGTGGCGACCGCCGTGGAGGCGACCCTCGAGCTCCTCGACGCGCTCCCGGCGGCCGGCCTCCCCACCGGCCACGCCGGCGTGGCGAGCGGCCCCCTCATCGTGCGCGACGGCGACATCTTCGGGCGAACCGTGAACCTGGCGGCCCGGATCTCCGACGCGGCGCCCGACGGCCACCTCTGGGTGACCGAGGCGGTCGCCGTCGCCCTGCCCGCCGATCGCTTCGTGGTCGAGCCCGCCGACGGCGGCGTCCTCCAGGGGATCGGGCGGGTCGAGCTGCGCGACGTCGTGAGGAGTTCGGCCCGCTGACGCTCAGCGTCGCAAGACGTACGTGTTCCAGAGCGAGCCGATGAAGTAGCGCGAGAACCCCAGGACCGAGAGCAGCCGGGCCACCACGTCCGCCCCGTAGAGGACGCGGAACGTCGTCGCCTGGCGCACGAGGTCGAGCAGGCGGAGCTCGATGACACCGGCTCCCACGACCGCGCCGTCGGTGGAGTCACCGGCGTGAATGGTCACGAACAGGGTCGTCGTGTCGGCCCAGACGTCGAGCGGCGCGTCGTGCTTCACGTGCTTGCGGCCGTCGAGAAGGTAGCGGGTGCCCATCCGGTCGCGGAACCACAGCCGGTAGTGCATGACGCGCTCGCCGTCCGGTCCGGCCGGCGGCAGGACGTTGAAGATGCCGCGGTCGATGGCCAGGCGACCGCCCAGCTCCGGGCAGTCGACGAACCCCGTCGCGTGGGCCTCGCGCTCGGCATCGACGAGGAACGCGTCCATGTCGTCGATCGTGATCACCAGCTTCACCGACAGCGTCCGGCCGGCGCGCCTGCCGGCGGCGCGGCCGGCCAGGGGTTCCGTCGCCCCTCTCGTCCACCAGCCTCTCATCGTCTCGATGAACCGCATCCCGATCGGCGGCGCGAGCGGCCCCTTCGGTTCGAACGGAACGCCGTTCGCCTCGAGGTACGCGCGCGTGTCGCGGACGCCCATGTCCACGATCCGGCTCATGTCACCCGCCGAGAAGAACAGCAGGTAGTCGAGCGGGACGGGCGTCGCGTGGCGGACGACGTGGACCTTGATCTCGCGATGCGCGGTGTCAGTTCCGGCCCGCACCGCGGCGTTGATCTTCTCGATCGCCGCCAGCTCCTCGTAGAACCGCCCGACCGCGATCGCCTCGATGATCGCGAAGTACTGGCCGTACGCGTTGTGGGGGTAGGGCGCGGTCTCGGCGACGGTCCAAACCACCCAGATCTCGTCGGCGCCCCGGCGGACGGCCTCGGTCAGGTTGGCGTCCTTCCAGTAGACGCCGTCGATGTAGGTCTGACCGTCGATCTCGACCGGCGGGAACCAGACGGGCAGCGCGAAGCACGCGTTGAACAGCTCGGGCGTGAGCTCGGGGCCCTCGTGGGTCTCGAACGACTTCGCGGTGAAGTTGTAGACGTTGTAGGTGCCCTCGATCGGGCTGGTGCGGACGGCGTCGAAGTCCACGCCCCACACGGGGAGCTGCCGGTTGAGGCGGTCGTAGGTGAGCATCGACGGCAGGCGCCACGGGGCGAGGTACCGCCACGGCGCCTGGAACGAGGTCAGCTCGAACGGTCCTGTCGCGCGCCAGTTGTTGGCGATCCGGGTGCCGGACAGGCCCGACTGGACCATCGCGAGGTTGAGGCAGCCGCCGCTGGTGCCGTCGGCGTGGTCGAACGAGAGACCCGCCTCGTCCATCAGCACCTGGAGCGCGCCGGCCTGGTAGCCGACCTTCATGCCCCCGCCTGCGAGGATCAGCGAGCGACGGGTTCTCGTGTCGTTCGTGGCCATCAGCGGCCCTCCGCGATGATCTGACCCGCGATCCGCTCCGCGAGCGCGGCGATCGTCCGGGACGGGTTGGCGCCGATGGCCTCGGGGACGATGGCGCCATCGGCGACGAACAGGTTGCGATGACCCCAGACCTCGCCCCGGTGGTCCACGACGCTGTCGGCGGGGCTCGCCCCCATCGCACACCCGCCGAGCGGGTGGGGCGTGATCAGGTAGCTCGCCGCCGTCCAGGTGGGCGGCACGTGCGGCTCGCCATCGGTCGCGACCGCGAGCTCGCGATGCATGGCGATGATCGCCTCGATCGTCGGCCGGCTTGCCTTGGGGTCCCAGTCGAGGTCGAGCACCGGCTCGCCGAACAGCCACCAACGCTTGCGCAGGTGCAGGCGCCCATCGCCGGCATCGCGGCCCTGCGAGAACCAGGGCATGACGTGATCGACCGCCGCCTCGTCGCCGAAGCCGTCACGGAGCGCCGCCCGCAGGAGCCGCCGACGCCGCCACGGGCTCAACGAGCGGGTCTTCCCGCGGGTGTACGCGGCCAGCAGGTCCGGAAAGCCGCCGTCCTCGATCAGGAACGGGCGACCGCCCGACGACCCATCGCGGAAGTCGATCGCACTCGTGATCGTCGGGCCGTCGGTCGGCCGGACCTCGCGAGTCGGGTGCCATCCGATCGTGAGGAAGTCGCCGTTGGCGCTCCACCCCTTGCCCAGCGACCTCGGCAGCCGCGGCAGCGTCCTCGTCACGTCGCGCGAGCGGAGGAGCAGCTCCGTCGAGCCCAGGGATCCCGCCGCCAGGACGACGACCCGCGCGGTCTCCGTCGACGGGCGACGAACGCCGCCGTCGAGGCGATCGACGTGGACGCGGTAGCCGTCGTCGGCGGGCTCGATCGAGCGAACGAGGGTCAGCGGCCGGACGTCCGCGCCGTGCGCCTCGGCCAGCGCGAGGTAGTTGAGGTCGAGCGTGTTGCGGGCGAGGACCGGGCAGCCGATGTCGCACTCGCCGAGATGGATGCAGGTGCCCTGGACCCGTCCCTGTGCGTTCGTGAAGCGCCGGGACCGAGCCGGATCCTTCGCGTCCGGATCGGCCCGCGACCAGGTCGGGTCGAAGGTCACGGCGAGCTCGAGCTGCCGGAACCGGTCGCCGTGGCCGGTCTTCGCCGCCGCCTCGGCCATCAGTGCCGTTCGCGCGGGCCACTGGTTCCGCGGCACGGGCTGCACGTTCATCGTCTCCGCGACCGTGCGGTAGTGCGGGAACAGCTCGTCGAAGGTGATCTCGGGCGGCCAGCCCGCGTCGAACGTCGCCCGATCGGCCTCGACGCTGATGTTGGCGTAGATCAGGGAGCCGCCGCCGACCGCCGCGCCCTGGGCTACGGCCATCCGGCGGAACATCCGGAAGTCGAGCCAGCCGTTCGCCCGCTCCGGGTGCACCGAGTCCCACAGCCACGGGTCCTCCGGCCGGCGCGGGAACGTCGCCGGCTCCCACCGACGCCCGCGCTCCAGCACGACAACCCCATACCCGGCCTCTGCCAGGCGGCAGGCGGCGACCGCGCCACCGAACCCCGAGCCGATGACGATCGCGTCCGCGGTCACAGCTTGGGCGGGTCCGGCTCGCGATAGGTGGCCGCCTTCTGACGCAGGGCGTAGCGGCCGGTCGGCCACGAGCCCGAAGCTGTGCTTCCAGTCGCGCCGGCGACGTCCGCGTAGAACTCGTGCCACCACTTGGCGGACTGGTAGATCGCCTCCGGGCACGACGACGACGAAGCGAGTCCCGGCGTCAGCTCGATCTCGGCCATCCCGAACGCCGTCTCCACGAGCACGGCGCTGGGCAACCCGTGGTTAGCGATCAGCGGGTTGGGGGCATTCCCGGTTCCCCAGACGAAGGCCAGCCATTGGAGCGTGAGCGACGGGATGTCGACGATCGGCCGCTGGCCGACGAGCGACCGGAGTCGGTCAACGGGCTGCGGCCGCTTGCGATCGAGCGGAAACCGGATAACACCCACGTTGGGCCACAGCTCGGGGTCGTCGAAATGCTGCAGCGGCAGCTTCATGATCCCGTTCATCTTGGGCATGTAGTCGGGTGGTGACAGCGGCCAGATCGGGGCGGTGAGGAGGTTGTCCTCCTCGTCGCGGACGCCGACCAGCGACCAGTAGCTTGGGGTGAGGTCGTCGCGGACGTGGGACTGGGCCACGCGGATCCGGAAGTCGGCGAGGCTGGAGCCACCGAACAGGATCACGTCACCGGTCGATCCCAGGCCGCGAATCGGATGGCAGGCGCGGGTGATCCAGGCGACGTTGCGTTCGCCGGGCTCGGCGTCGATCTCCTTGAACCGCGAGTTGGCGACGGTCGAGGTGGAGCGTCGGACGGGCAGCATCGCTCAGGGCACCGAGTGGACGTACTCGACGGCGGCGACGGGGAGCGCCCCGTTGAGTGCCGTCGGCCAGGCACGGACGCGCAGCCGCGTCCAGCCCCCGGCCCCTCCCCGGGACAGCTCGACCGTCGCGAAGTGGTTGCTGGTCAATTGGTAGCCTCCCTCCGTTCGAATCGGGCGCTGGACGCGGCCGGGCACGGCCTCAGCGGGATAGCTCTCCGGGGCCCGGTGCCAGTCGTTCTTCGGGATCGGGGCGACGAGCGACAGCGGCGAGGCGACCACCTCGACGATCTCGCGGCCCGGGGCAACCTCGCACACGGCCACCCGGCCGTAATGCACGTCGCCCGTCAGGACGATCACGCTGCGAGGTGCACGGCCGAGCGCCTCGAGCAGCCGGGGAAACTGGCGGAAGTCCGGCAGGCCCCAGTCGGTGAATCGGCCCTTCCAGCCCGCCGAGCCCGTGAACAGCAGCTGGCCGACGACGAGACAGCCCGGTGCCGTCAGCTGCGCGGCCCACTCGCTCACCTCGTGGAGGTCGCCATCCGACATGAACGCCGTCTGGTCCTCGGTCCGGTCGGTGCGGGTGTCGACGACAAGGATGGACAGGCCGTCCATGTCGATGCGGCAGGTCCCCGGTGGCATCGGTCGCTGGAAGGCGCGGTACAGGTCGTGCGCGACCCGCCACCACATCTCGCGCAGGTCCTTCTTGAGCGTGACCGGCGCGGTGACCGACCAGTGGGGCGCGTTGTTCCAGTAGTCGTGGTCGTCCGAGGTGAACACGTTGGGACCGTCCGCGAGGAGCTGGTGGTAGCCGGGCTGCTGGGTCCAGGCAAGCAGGTAGGTCTCGATCAGGCGCCGGCGAAGCTCGTCCTCGGTGGTCGCCGGCGCGATCGTCCAGATCGACGGTGCGTCGAGATAGACCTGGTCGCCGCACAGGATCTTCATGTCGGGACGCGCACCCGCCGGCAGCAGCGCATACGCCCGGCCGACCGTTCCCGCCGCGTCCGGGCCGCGCGCGAAGCAGGAACCCAGCAGGATCGTGAACGGGCGCTCGGCCAGGCCGGGCAGCCGGTCGGGCAGCGTGGTTGCGGTCGCGGCGGCCAGCACCTCGGTGCCGCGGCGGAGCTCGACGCGCTGGCGGCTCCGCACCGGCAGGTTCGCGAGCTGCACTCGGGCGTAGGAGACCGTGCGATTGCCGCCGTGCTCGACGCCGTCCCAGGCCGTCAACGGCGCCCTCACACCGTTCGCCGCGACCACCTCGAGGGACCCAGCGACCGTCGGCTCGTCGACCGCCGCGACCCACATCGTCGCGCGCGTGGAACCGGCCTCTCCGGGGATCAGCAGGTGGCTCACGGTATACGCAGCCTATCCCCCGCCCGGCCACAGTCAACACCTGCATGACCATGGGTCGGGAAATGGTTGCACCCGCTCGTACAATGCGGAGCACGTACGGAGGGGGTCGATGGCTACCGGCGCGCCCGCGCAA
>DATDJA010000194.1:0-2594 GCA_036520795.1 Candidatus Limnocylindrales bacterium | reverse complement strand
GATGTAGCGGTATCGGCCGCCGTCGCGGACGTCGTACTCGTCGACGATCATCTCGTACCGGTCGGGGCCAAGCCACTGCTTGATGAGCTCGGGCTCGGTCCAGGCGCGCCAGACGACGTCCCGGGGGGCGTCGAACTCGCGACTGAGGTCGATGAACGGCACACCCGCGGGGGCGGTGGTCTTCGTGGTACCCATTACCTGGTCTCCTTCTCGTCGGTCGCCGGTTGCCAGCCGGCCTTCGCTCGTTGCTGGAGGGATGCGAGCAGCGCGTCGAGTCGATCGAAGCTCTCGTCCCAGTACTCGTGGTAGGTGATCAGCCACTGCGTCGCCTCCCGAAGCGGCGCCGCTTCGAGGTGGCTGAGCCGGGCGGTCGCCTCCCGGTGGCGCGAGATCAGTCCGGCCTCCTCGAGCACCTTGAGATGCTTCGAGACCGCCGGCTGCGAGATCTGGAACGGCGCGGCCAGCTCGGC
Organism: Candidatus Limnocylindrales bacterium; assembly: GCA_036520795.1. GTDB lineage: Bacteria > Chloroflexota > Limnocylindria > Limnocylindrales > CSP1-4 > CAIXZV01. The sequence goes on along the minus strand of DATDJA010000194.1, from coordinate 2,124 downwards.
GACATTGGCGTCACCCGATGTGAGCCGCGCGAGGATCGCGCGGCGGGTCGGGTCCGCGAGGGCTCCGAACACGATGCTGAGCTGGTCAACGGCCATTCATCACTCACAGGCTATATAACTGATTAGTTATATACTAGCGAGCCACCGCGGGCGTGTCAAGCCCCTGCGAGACCAGGCTCATTTCACCCACGGCTCCCTGCTCCCGGCACATAGTCAAAGCACGACTGCTTGACCGGGCGTGGCGCGCGTCAATTGCCCGTTCATCGGAAGCGAATGGTTGGCGACACATCGTCCCCGTGCGACTACCTGGGTCGAGTTCGAGCGCCCGCACCATCCGGATCGCGCCTGGCCCGCGACAAGTAGTCGTCCCTGGACTGGTTGGCGGGATCGAGGGCTCGCGGGGACTTGCGCCACCGCCCTCACCTGCGATACCCCTACGTGTCATGAGCAACCTCACCTACCTGTTGAACGTGTCGCTCGACGGATTCATCGAGACAACGGACCACTCGCTCGACTGGACTGCGATCGACGAGGAGCTCCACTACTGGTTCAACGAGCGGACGCGCGGAGCCGCGGCGTCGATCTACGGCCGGCGCATGTACGACCTGATGACCGCGTACTGGCCCACCGCGGCGTCGGACCCCGACGCCACGCCCGCCATGCTCGAATACGCCGAGATCTGGAACGCGATGCCCAAGATCGTCTTCTCGCGCACCCTCGACTCGGCGGACCACGGCTTCCGCGTGGTGCGCGGCGACATCGGTGACGAGCTCGCGAACCTGCGCAAGGAGTTCGATGGCGAGATCGAGGTCAGTGGCCCGAACATCGCCTCGCAATACATCGAGCGCGGCCTGGTCGACGAGTACTGCCTCGTCGTCCACCCGGTGATCCTCGGCGCCGGGACGCCGTTCTTCCCGACGATCGCAACACCGATCCGCCTCCGCCAGACCGCTTCGAAGCGGTTCGAGTCGGGCGTCCTCGCCCTGACCTACGAGCGTGCCTGAGCACTACCAGACGTCGCCGCTGCGCCAGTCGCAGATCAACGGATCGGTGAGGGTCAGAGCAGGCGTTGAGGGCGTGCGGAGGATGAAGATCCCGCCGTCGTCGTCCTCGGTGCGCTCCGGGCCCGACACCGTGCGCACGAGTGTCGGCCCGAGCCACGCCTCCCACCCGAGCCGGAGGTAGAACCCGGGGACGCTTGTCGAGAGCGCACCGAGCTCGAACCGCGGCAGCAGGTACTTTCCCGCGGCGCGGACCACCATCGACCCGTAGCCATGTCGCTCGAACGCCGGCAGCGTCGCCACTGCCTCGAGATACCCGGTGCGCAGCGCGCGGTCCCCCGCCTCCAGCCGTCGCTCGACCACCGACGCGTGCGCCACGATCGACCCATCGACCTCGGCCAGCCAGTGCATTCCGCCCATGCCATGGGCGAAGTCGTCGTCGGTGAACCCGCCGTCGGGCCACGCGGCCTCGAACAGCGCTCGCAGCGCCGACAGCTCGGCGGCCGTCAGCTGGGCGGTCGGGAGCTGGCGGAGCGTGGCACCACGCGACGACATCGCAGGGACCTGACGCGCTACTTGACCTCGATGGGCCGCTTGCCGAACGTGCCGGCGGCCCCGCCCCGGTCGGAGGCGTACCAGATCTCGTACTTGCCGGGCTCGGCGGGGGCGTTGATGGTCACGGGATTGCCGGTGCTCGTATACGCATACGAGGTGTACGTCCCGGGCTTGGACCCGGCCGGCACGATCGTGACGTAGTCGCTCGGGCCATTCGGGCCGGTCCACGTGACCTGGAACGGGGCCCCCGGGGCGACCGTGTCCGGCGCCTCGAGCGTCACCTTGTACGGCGTCACCGTGATCGCCTGACGCTCCTTGACCTTCGCCTTCGCACCTGCCACGTACCACAGCTGGTACGCGCCGGCCTTGAGCGGCGCGACGAGCTGGCCGGGGTTGCCGCCGTGCGTGTAGAAGAAGCTCTCGTTGGTCCAGTTCTTCGTACCCTTGCGCACGATCGTCACGTAGTCCTGCGGCCCATTGGGGCCCTTCCAGCCGACCTGGAAGGCGGTGCCGGCCACGACGCTCGCGGGAGCGGCGAAGGAGCCCGCGAACGGCGTGACCTCGATCG
>DATDJA010000193.1:0-8541 GCA_036520795.1 Candidatus Limnocylindrales bacterium | reverse complement strand
AGCATCGCGCCGTTCGGCATCTTCATCGACCTCGGCGGCATCGACGGCCTGGTCCACAAGAGCGAGCTCAGCTGGAACAAGGTCAACAACCCCGAAGCCGGCTACAAGGTCGGCGACGAGGTCGAGGCCGAGGTCATCGACATCAACCACGAGCGCGGCCGGATCAGCCTCTCGATCCGCCGGCTGCAGCCCGACCCGTGGGAGTCGACGGTCGCGGACTTCAAGGTCGGCGACGTCATCGATGGCACGGTCACCAAGCTCGTGAACTTCGGTGCCTTCGTCCGGGTCCGCGAGGGCCTCGAGGGCCTGATCCACATCAGCGAGCTGTCGCACCAGCGCGTCGCCCACCCGGGTGACGTCGTGCACGAGGGCCAGGTCCTCAAGCTCAAGATCATCAGCCTCGACTCCGAGCGCCATCGCCTGGGGCTCAGCCTCAAGCAGGCCGAGGAGGCTCCCGCCCGGCCCGCCCCGGAGGCCGGCGTCGCGCCGGCGGTCGGTGGCGAGCCGCGCGCACCGCGCGCACGCCGTGAGCGCCCCGAGCGCGGCTACTCGCCGTCTGACGCGCTGTCCGAGCCGGAGGGCGGGATCGACACGACCCTCGCCGCCGCGTTCGCCCAGGTGCGCGACCAGCTGGCCGCCGCCGAGGCGGGCGATGAGCCCGAGGCGATCGCCGAAGAGGCCGTCGCCGAGGCCGAGGTGGCCGACGAGGTCGCCGAGGACGCGGTCATCGAGGCCGTCGTGGCCGAGGACGTCGCCGAAGAGGCCGTCATCGAGGCTGCGGTTGCCGACGAGATCGCCGAGGAGGCCGTGATCGAGGCTGTCGTGGCCGAGGACGTCGCCGAGGAGGCGATCGCCGAGGCCGATGAGGCCGTGGTCGTCGCCAAGGGCGCGGCTGCCAAGGCGAAGGCCGCCGATGCGGTTGCCGAGGCCAAGATCGCCGAGTCGCCCGATGACGATGAGATCGCCGAAGCCGTCGCCGAGGCCGTCGAGGCGGAGGAGATCGCCGACGAGGCAGCCGCCGAGGCCGAGATCGCCGACGAGGTCGCCGAGGAAGCGGTCATCGAGGCGCTGGTCGCCGACGAGGTGGCCGAGGAGGCCGTCATCGAGGCGGTCGTCGCCGAGGACGTCGCCGAAGACGCCATCGTCGAGGCCGTCGTGGCCGAGGACGTCGCCGAAGAGGCGGTCGTCGAGGCCGACGTGGCCGAGGTGGTCGCCGAGGACGCGGTCGCCGAAGCCGAGGCCGAAGCCAAGCCTGTCTGACCCGGTCGGTCAGGCCCAGCGCCCGCCAACGACAGCGACCCGCCGGATCCCGGCGGGTCGTTCGATTCCCGGGGCGTCCCCGTTCGGGGACCGGACCAAGGTCGGGGCCGGACCCGGACCTCCAATGGGGGGTGCGCCACGATCAGGGTGGGATGCTAGGATGGCTTTCAGGGCCGCCTGCAGCCCGCACGCATGAGCACAGCGATGGATCGCTTCGACAAGTTCACGGACCGCGCGCGCAAGGTGCTGACGCTTGCGCAGGACGAGGCGCAGCGGTTCAACCACAACTACATCGGCACCGAGCACCTGCTGCTCGGGCTCGTCCGCGAGGGCGAGGGTGTCGCGGCGCGCGTGCTCGAGAACATGAACGTCGAGCTGGCCAAGGTCCGGACGGCGGTCGAGTTCATCATCGGGCGCGGCGATCGGCCGGTGGTCGGCGAGGTCGGGCTGACGCCGCGGGCGAAGCGGGTCATCGAGCTGGCCATCGACGAGGCGCGCAGGCTCGGCCACAACTACATCGGCACCGAGCACCTGCTGCTGGGCCTCGTGCGCGAGGGTGAGGGCATCGCGGCGGGCGTGCTCGAGAGCCTCGGCGTGAACCTGGACAAGGTCCGCCACGAGGTGATCCGGGTCCTGTCGCAGTCCTCGTCGGCCGGTCCGGCCCAGGAGACCAAGCGCGCGAGCAAGACCCCGACCGTCGACGCCCTGGGGATCAACCTCACGGAGGCCGCCCGCGCCGACAAGCTCGACCCGGTCATCGGCCGCGAGAAGGAGATCGAGCGGGTCATCCAGATCCTGGGTCGCAAGACCAAGAACAACCCGGCCCTGATCGGGGAGCCCGGCGTCGGCAAGACGGCCATCGCGGAGGGCCTGGCCCACCGGATCGTGGCCGGGGACGTGCCGGACATCCTGCTCAACAAGCGGGTCCTGACCCTCGACATCGGCTCGCTCGTCGCCGGCACCAAGTACCGCGGCGAGTTCGAGGAGCGCCTCAAGAAGATCATCGAGGAGCTCCGCAACACGAACGACGCGATCCTGTTCATCGACGAGCTGCACACGCTGGTCGGGGCGGGCGCCGCCGAGGGGGCGATCGACGCCGCCAACATCCTCAAGCCGCCGCTGTCGCGCGGCGAGCTCCAGTGCATCGGCGCCACCACGCTCGACGAGTACCGCAAGTACATCGAGAAGGACGCGGCGCTGGAGCGGCGCTTCCAGCCCGTGATGGTCGAGGAGCCCACGCTCGAGCAGACGATCGAGATCCTGAAGGGCATCCGCGAGCGCTACGAGCAGCACCACAAGGTCCAGATCACGGACGAGGCGGTGCAGGCCGCGGCGGACCTGTCGATCCGCTACATCACGGACCGCCACCTGCCCGACAAGGCCATCGACCTCATCGACGAGGCGGCCAGCCGGGTGCGCCTGCGCCACTCATCCGCGCCGCCCGAGCTGCGGGCCGCCCAGAAGGACCTGGAGCGGATCACCAAGGAGAAGGACGCGGCGATCAACGCGCAGGAGTACGAACAGGCGGCCACGTTGCGCGAGGCCGAGGCGACGTCCCGTGAGAACGTCGACAAGCTCCGCGCGGACTGGCAGTCGACGGTGTCGAGCGACACGCCCAAGGTCGACGACGAGGAGATCGCCCAGGTCGTCGCGATGTGGACGGGGATCCCTGTCACGCGCATCGCCCAGGAGGAGTCCGAGCGGCTGCTCAAGATGGAGGAGGCCCTCCACCAGCGCCTGATCGGCCAGGAAGAGGCGATCGAGATCGTCTCGCGCGCCGTGCGTCGTGCGCGCGCCGGCCTCAAGGACCCCAAGCGACCCATCGGCTCGTTCATCTTCCTCGGCCCCACGGGCGTCGGGAAGACCGAGCTCGCCAAGGCCCTCGCCGAGTTCATGTTCGGCTCCGAGGACACGCTCATCAAGATCGACATGAGCGAGTTCATGGAGCGCCACAACGTCAGCCGCCTCGTCGGGGCGCCGCCAGGCTATGTCGGGTTCGACGAAGGTGGCCAGCTGACCGAGGCCGTCCGACGCAAGAGCTACGCGGTGATCCTGCTCGACGAGATCGAGAAGGCGCACGCCGAGGTGTTCAACATCCTGCTCCAGATCCTGGAGGACGGACACCTCACCGACGCCAAGGGCCGCCGGGTCGACTTCCGCAACACGATCATCATCATGACCTCGAACCTCGGGGCGGCCAAGATCCAGACCAACTCCAGCCTCGGCTTCCGGCAGCAGGGCGACACCGTGGAGACACGGGCGGCCGCGTCGTACGACCTGATGAAGGAGAAGGTCCAGACCGAGCTCAAGACCAACTTCCGGCCCGAGTTCCTCAACCGGATCGACGCGACGGTCGTGTTCCGCAGCCTCACGGTCGAGGAGATCACGCAGATCGTCGACCTGATGCTCAAGCGCGTGCGCGACCAGCTCAAGGCCCAGGGCATGATCCTCGAGATCACGCAGCCGGCCAAGGAGCACCTGATCAAGCTCGGCTACGACCAGGCGTACGGCGCCCGGCCGCTGCGCCGGACGATCCAGAACCTGATCGAGGACCCGCTGGCCGAACACCTGCTCCTGGGCCGGTACAGCCAGGGCGAGACGATCCAGGTCGATCTCGATCCGGACGGCAACGGCCTGGTCATCGCGGCCATCGAGGCGAAGACCCCGGTCGAAGCCTGACCGCGGGCCGGGAGCCGCGAGTGGCCCGCATCCAGAGCCGCTTCGTCTGCCAGTCCTGCGGCGCCGCCGTCCCGCGCTGGGAAGGGCAGTGCCGCTCGTGCGGCGAATGGAACACCCTCGTCGAGACGGTCGTCCGCGATCAGCCGCGGAATCGTCCGGTCGCGGTCACCGGCGCGGCCGCCCCCGTAGCGCTGTCCCAGGCCGCCGAGGCGGGCGAGGAGGTCCGGCGGCCCGTCGGGATCGGCGAGCTCGATCGGGTCCTGGGTGGCGGCCTGGTCGCCGGTTCGGTCGTCCTCCTGGGCGGCGAGCCCGGGATCGGCAAGTCCACCTTGCTGCTCCAGGCGGCAGCCGGGATCGCCCGCGGCGCCTCCGTGCTCTACGCGACGGGCGAGGAGTCCGTGGCCCAGGTGCGGCTGCGCGCGGCACGGCTCGGGCTCACCAGCGGCCCGGCGGCCGACCGCATCCGCGTCGTCGCGGAGACGAGCGTCGGGCGGATCGTGGACCTCGCGCGGGCCGAGCCGACGGGGATGCTCGTGGTCGACTCCGTGCAGACCGTGGCATCGGACGAGCTCGACGGGCCGCCCGGCAGCGTCGGGCAGGTGCGGGAGGCCGCGCTGCGGCTGATGGAGCTCGCGAAGGCGGACGGCGTGCCCGTCGTGCTCGTCGGGCACGTGACCAAGGACGGCACGCTGGCCGGCCCGAAGACCCTCGAGCACCTGGTCGACGTCGTGCTCTCGGTCGAGGGTGACCGGACCGGCGGGCTGCGCCTGGTCCGCGCGACGAAGAACCGGTACGGGTCGACCGAGGAGGTCGGCGTGTTCGAGATGGCCGAACAGGGCCTGGTCGAGGTCGCCGACCCGGCCCGCGCGTTCCTCGCCGATCACGACGGCCCGGCCCCGGGCAGCGTGGTCGCGCCGGTCCTCGAGGGGTCGCGGCCCCTCCTGGTCGAGGTGCAGGCGCTCGTCGCCCCGAGCGGCGCACCGTCACCGCGCCGGACCGCCTCGGGGATCGATTCCAACCGGCTGGCGCTGCTCGTCGCCGTCCTCGGACGGCGGGCGGGGATCGGCCTGTCGGGCCACGACGTCTATGCCAACCTCGCGGGGGGCCTGACCGTCGGCGAGCCCGGGCTGGACCTGCCGCTGGCCCTCGCGCTCGCGTCGTCGCTCCGCGACCGGCCGCTCCACCCGGGGACGGTCGCCATCGGCGAGGTGGGCCTGCTCGGTGAGCTCCGCCCCGTCGGAGGCCTCGACCGACGGCTGCGCGAGGCGGCCCGCCTGGGCTTCACGCGGGCCATCGTTCCCCGGTCACGCGCCCACCCAGACCCCGCCTCGACCGGCGTCGAGATCACCGTCGTCGGCTCCCTCGCCGAGGCGATTCGCGCCTCCCTGGCCGATCCGATCGCCGCCGTCCGGGAGCTGGTTTGAGGGTGATCCACACGCTGCGGGCGAACGGCGCCGCATGCTAGGCTCGGGCGCGCTCGCGGCCGTCCGTCGCCGGCGCGAGCGGAGCGATCGAGGAGTGGCGTGATTCGGACCATCCGGGTCCTTGGTGCGGCACTGGGCGCGTTCATCGGGCTCGGGCTTGCCGCGGCTGGGACCGGACTCTTCACGGACCTCGCCTATGCCGGGTTCATCCTCGCCGCCTGGACGGTCGCGTGGATGATCGTCGGCTTCGCCGTGCTCCCGTACTTCACCATCGTCCCGGCGCGCTGGCTCATCGAGAAGGTCCAGGAGCTGTCGACGGCCGAGTTCGTGGCCGCCATCCTGGGCCTGTTCGTCGGCCTGCTGCTGGGCCTGCTGCTCGGCCTCCCGCTCGCCCAGATCGAAGGCCCGCTCGGCACCTGGCTGCCGCTCGGGATCTCGCTGTTCCTTGGCCTCGGCATGATGGGCCTCACCGTCGCGAAGCGGTTCGACCTGATCGCCGCCGCCGAGGGGGCCGGAATCATCCGCCGCCCGGGCTCGGGCGACGAGGCGAACGAGGGCGACCCGCACGTCGTCGTCGACACCAGCGTGCTGATCGACGGCCGGATCGCCGAGATCGTGGACTCCGGGTTCATCTACGGGACGCTCGTCGTGCCGCGCTTCGTGCTCGAGGAGCTGCAGCACATCGCGGACTCATCGGACGCCCTGCGCCGCAACCGGGGCCGCCGGGGCCTCGAGATCCTGGCCCGCATGCAGCGCGATCCGCGCACGCCGGTCGAGGTCGTCGAGGACGAGGCGCCGGGCGTCGCCGAGGTGGACGCGAAGCTCGTCGAGCTCGCCAAGCGGCGCAGCCGGGTCGTGCTCACCAACGACTTCAACCTCAACCGGGTCGCGGAGCTGCAGGGCGTTCGGGTGATGAACATCAACTCCCTCGCGAACGCCGTGAAGCCGGCGGTGCTGCCGGGCGAGGAGCTCCGCGTCAAGGTCATCCAGGAGGGCAAGGAGGCCGGCCAGGGCGTCGGCTTCCTCGACGACGGCACCATGATCGTGGTCGAGGGCGGGGCGCGGCTGATCGATCGCGACGTGGACGTGAGCGTGACGCGCGTCCTCCAGACCGTGGCCGGCCGGATGATCTTCGCCCAGCCGCGCCTCGACTGACCAGCGGTCGCCGGGGCGACGGGCAGGTGGGTGCGGACGCGGTCATCGTCGCCGCCGGTGCGTCGCGCCGGATGGACGGCGTGGACAAGCTCTCGGCCGTGGTCGGTGGGCGGCCGCTGCTTGCGTGGTCGATCGCCGCGCTGTCCGCATCGGCCGCCGTCGACCGTGTGATCGTCGTCGTCGCGCCCGAGCGGGTCGACGAGCTCGCGGCAGCCGCCTGGCTGCCTGCCGGCACCGAGGTGGTCCGGGGCGGTGCCACGCGCCAGGCGTCGGTCGCCGCGGGCGTGCGCCACCTGGCGCTGACCGACCCCGCCGGCGGCGACCGGCCCGTCCTCGTCCACGACGGGGCCCGGCCGCTGGTCTCCGTGGCGCTGGTCGATGCGGTGGCCGAGTCGGTGGAGCGGCACGGGGCGGCGATCCCGGTCCTGTCCGTGGCCGAGACCCTGAAGCGCATCGACGGCGACCGGATCGTCGAGACGGTGGACCGCCGCACGCTCGCCGTCGCCCAGACGCCCCAGGGGGCGCGCCGGCGCCTTCTCCTCGATGCCTGGGAGCGCTACCCGCCGGATGGGGAGCGCGAGTTCACCGACGAGGCCGCCCTGCTCGAGGCCTGTACCATCACCGTCCATGCGATTCCCGGTCAACCGACCAACCTCAAGGTGACCCTGCCCGACGACCTGCTGCGGGTTGAGCGGCAGCTCGACGCCGACGGGGCCAGGGTCGGGTTCGGCCACGACAGCCACCCGTTCGGCCCCGGATCACCGCTCCGGCTCGGCGGCATCGCGATCCCGGGAGCACCCGCGCTCGCGGGTCACTCCGATGGCGACGTGGTCCTCCATGCCGTCGCGGACGCGCTCCTGGGCGCGGCCGGCCTGGGTGATCTGGGCCGCCTGTTTCCCAGCGACGAGCGGACGCCGCGGGGCGTCGAGAGCACCGCTCTCCTGGGCGAGGTCGTCGGGCGGCTCGCCGCGGCCGGGCTCCGGCCGGCGTCGGTGGATATCACGGTCATCGGCGCGCGGCCGCGCCTTGGAGGGAGCCTCGACGCGATGCGCGCGGCGATTGCATCGCTGCTCGGCGTCGAGGTCGGACGCGTCAACGTCAAGGCGTCGAGCGGCAACCTCTCGGGCGACGACGGCGCGGGGCGCTCGATGTCGGCCCGCGCGGTCGCGACCCTGCGGCGTGCGGCATGACGATCCGCCTCCAGGACACGCTGACCGGGGAGGTTCGACCCCTCGAGCCGATCGAGGCCGGCCGGGTTGGCATCTACAGCTGCGGACCGACGGTGTACGGCCCCGCCCACGTCGGCAACTTCCGCTCGTTCCTGTTCGCGGACCTGCTGGTGCGGTACCTGCGCTACCAGGGTCTCGGCGTGACGTGGGTCATGAACCTGACCGACATCGACGACAAGATCATCCGCGGCGCCGCGGCCGAGGGCATCTCCACGACGGAGCTGGCCGACCGCTACGCCGCACGCTTCCTCGCCGACGCTGGAACCGTCGGGATGACCCGCCCGGACGTGCTGCCCCGTGCGACCGAGCACATCCCGCAGATCGTCGCCCTCGTCCAGGCGCTGCTCGAGGGGGGCCATGCCTACCGCACCGAGGACGGCTCGATCTTCTTCCGGATCTCGTCGTGGCCCGCCTATGGCCGCCTCGCCCGCCTCGATCCCGAGGCCATGCGCGTCGGCGAGCGGGTGGAGGCCGACGAGTACGGCAAGGACGACGTGCGGGACTTCGCGCTGTGGAAGGGCCCGAAGCCGGGCGAGCCGTCGTGGGACACGGCGATCGGCTCCGGGCGGCCCGGCTGGCACATCGAGTGCTCCGCGATGAGCATGGCCCACCTCGGGCCGTCGTTCGACATCCACACCGGGGGCGTCGACCTCGTGTTCCCGCATCACGAGGACGAGATCGCCCAGTCGGAGGCCGCCACCGGGCTCCCGTTCGTCGGCACGTGGCTGCACTGCGCGCACCTGCGGATGGACGGCGAGAAGATGGCCAAGTCGACCGGCAACATCGCGCGGATC
>DATDJA010000192.1:0-11006 GCA_036520795.1 Candidatus Limnocylindrales bacterium | reverse complement strand
CGGCGCCCGCGATGCCACCGGGCAGCTGAGGAGGAGGATCGACCTTGGGAACGGCGACGCTCACGACGGTCGACCTGCCCGACTTCGGCATGCCCGACGTCCGTCCCGAGGTGCCCGCGGATCGGTATCGGGACCGCCTGGCCTCGCTGCTGGAGCGAGCCGACGCCGCTGGATACGACCGCCTCGTCGTCTACGCGGACCGCGAGCACAGCGCGAATCTCGCGTTCCTGTCCGGGTTCGACCCGCGTTTCGAGGAGGCGATGCTGATCGTCGGGCCGGCCGGCGACCCGCTGATCCTCGTGGGCAACGAGTGCTACGGGATGGCCGGCGCCTCGCCGCTCCCGATGCGCCGCGAGCGATTCCAGGACTTCAGCCTGCCGAGCCAGCCGCGCGACCGGTCGCGGTCGCTGCGCGACATCCTGGCAGGGGAGGGGATCGGGCAGGGGTCGCGGGTCGGGGTCCTGGGCTGGAAGACGTTCGCGGACCCCGGGCTGATCGAGATCCCGGCGTTCATCGTGGACGAGCTGCGTGGCCTCGTCGGGGCGACCGGCTCCATCCGCAACGCGAACGGCCTGCTCATCGATCCCGCGGACGGCCTCCGGATCATCAACGACGTCGACCAGCTGGCGGTGTTCGAGCATGCCTCGTGCCAGACCTCGGACGGCCTGCGGCGGCTGCTCGCCGGCCTCGAGCTCGGGATGACCGAGGCCGAGGCGGTCCGCCTGCTCAGATGGAACGGGATGCCGCTGTCGTGCCACCTGATGCTCACCGCCGGCCCGCGTGCGGCGCTCGGGCTGCTGAGCCCCGGCGACCGTCCGATCGGGCGAGGTGAGCCGTTGACGGTCGCGTTCGGCATCTGGGGCGCGCTCACCTGTCGCGCAGGGTGGCTGGTCGAGGATGCCGCCGAGCTGCCGGCCGAGGTCCGTGACTACGTGGATCGCCTGGTCGGCCCCTATTTCGAGGCTGTCGCGGAGTGGTACGGCGCCCTGCACGTCGGCCAGGTGGGCGGCGCGCTCCAGGAGATCATCGACCGCCGCCTGGGTGACCCGTTCTTCGGCATCGGGCTCAACCCGGGTCACCAGCTGCACCTCGATGAGTGGGTGAACTCGCCGGTCTGGCGGGACTCAACCGTCGAGCTGCGCTCGGGGATGGCGATGCAGGTCGACATCATCCCGGCCACGGGCACGCCCTACTTCACGACCAACATCGAGGACGGGATCGCGCTTGCCGATGACGCGCTGCGCGCCTCGTTCGCGACCGCCTATCCGGGGGCGTGGGGCCGAATCCAGGCGCGCCGCACGTTCATGCGCGATCAGCTGGGCATCGACCTCCACCCGGACGTCCTGCCGCTGTCCAACCTCGCCGCGTGCCTGCCGCCGTTCCTGCTCCGACCGGATCAGGCGCTCGCGATCACCGCCTGAGGCTGGCCACGCGCCCGCGCCGAAGCGGTGTGCGCTGAGCGCACGTTCTTGCGCCCCCGCCGGCTACCCGGCACGCGGAGACGTCAAGATTGGGTGCCAGATGCACAGACCCAACAGCGTTCGGCTCGCCTGAGGATGACTGCGCGCGTACCGTGCAGCCTGGGCACACTTCCGACCGTCACGGTCGGCCTTCGGTCAGGAATGTGCCGAGAGCGCACGCCCGAGGCCGCGTTGTGCACCCCTTGCACACCTCGCCGGATCTGCCGACAGGGTCGCGCACGTTTGCCCAATTCAAGGGCGCTTGCTATTCTCCGGCGGTCGAAAGAACAAGGAATACAGTCACGCCATCGTTCGTGTCGGAGGATCGAGTGCCGCTCGCGCGGGAAAAGAAGCAAGAGGTGATCGGGCAGTACGCCGTCAAGGACGGCGACACCGGTTCCCCGGAGGTCCAGATCGCTCTCCTGACGGAGCGGATCCGGGACCTGACGGAGCACCTCCGCCGCTTCCCGAAGGACAACCATTCGCGCCGCGGCCTCCTCAAGCTCGTTGGACAGCGCCGACGTTTGCTCGCGTACCTCGTGAAGAAGGACGCCACGCGCTATCGGGCCGTCATCGGCTCGCTGGGGCTGCGCCGCTAGGCCTCGCCACACGGACCCCGGGTCGAGAACCCGGGGTCGTTCGTGTCCGGTTCCTGCGCCCGCCCCGCCACAACGACAGATCCATCCGCGCACGCACGACCAAGGAGGTCGTACACACGTGCCCACACCCACCACGCTCGAGATCGAGTTCGGCGGTCGGACCCTCACGCTCGAGACCGGCAAGCTCGCCGGCCTCGCCGGCGGCGCCGTCACGCTTCGCTACGGCGACTCGATGGTCCTCGGGACCGCCAACCGTTCAGAACCGCGCCCCGGACTGGACTTCTTCCCGCTCACGGTCGACTTCGAAGAGCGGATGTATGCCGCCGGCAAGATCCCGGGCGGATTCATCAAGCGCGAGGGCCGCGCGTCCGAGGCGGCGACGCTCGCCGCGCGCCTGACCGACCGCCCGATCCGCCCGCTGTTCCCCGAGGGCTACAAGGACGACATCCAGCTCGTGATCACGGTCCTGTCAACGGACCACGAGAACGACCCGGACATCCTCGGCACCATCGCCGCGTCGGCCGCGCTGACGATCAGCGAGATCCCGTTCCAGGGCCCGGTCGGCTCCGTGCGCGTCGGCTACATCGACGGCGAGTTCGTGCTCAACCCGACCTACCCGCAGCTCGCGGACTCCCAGCTCGACCTCGTCGTCTCGGGCACCCGCGACGCGATCATGATGGTCGAGGCGGGCGTGAAGATCCTGCCCGAGGACGTCATGGCCGAGGCCATCCTGTTCGGGCACCGCTCGCTGCTGCCGCTCGTCGAGCTGCAGGAGAAGCTGCGTGAGCTCGTGGGCAAGCCCAAGCGCGTGCCGTACATCGAGCCCGCGACGGACTCCGTGCTCAAGTTCGCCGAGCTGGCGAAGGCGGGCGGCGAGTTCGTCGTCGTCGACGTCGAGACCACCGGCACCGACCCCAAGATGGCCGACCTCATCGAGGTTGCCGCGGTCCGCGTCAAGGGCGGCAAGATCACCGACCGCTGGTCGACCTTCGTCAACCCCGGGCGCCCGATCGTCGGCAACCAGATGCACGGCATCACCGACAAGGACGTCAAGGGCGCGCCGAGCCCGGCCGAGGCCGCCCGCAAGGCGCTCGACTTCGTCGGCAACGCGCCGTTCGTCGGCCACTCGGTCGGCTTCGACATCGCGTTCCTCGAGGAGGCCCTCGGCGACGGCACGCGCGTGGAGCAGGGCAGGTACCTGGACACGCTCGTCATCGCCCGCGACGGCTACCCGGATCTCGAGAACTACAAGCTCGGCACGCTGGCCAACTTCTTCGGTGTCGAGCTGAAGGAGAGCCACCGAGCGTTGCCGGACGCCGAGGCCACCGCCAACCTGCTGATCTGGTTCGGAAACGACCTCCCCGGCCGCATCGACGCGCTGGGCGAGGGAATCGCGACCGGGGTCCGCGCCGCGAAGGGCGACGCCGCCGAGTCGGCCAAGCTCATCGAGGCCGCCCGCCGCAACGCGCGCGTCAGCAAGAGCCTGTTCGGGCTCGTCCAGAAGAAGACCGTCCGCAAGCTCGTCCTCGCCGAGGGCCTGCGCATGGACGGCCGCGCGACCGACGAGATCCGCCCGATCTCGGTCGAGGTCGGCCTGCTCCCGCGTGCACACGGCTCCGGCCTGTTCACCCGCGGCCAGACGCAGGCGCTGACCGTCGCCACGCTCGGCGCGTCCTCGGACGTCCAGCGGATCGACACCATCAGCCCCGAGACCGAGAAGCGCTACCTCCACCACTACAACTTCCCGCCCTACAGCACCGGTGAGAACAAGCCGATGCGCGGGCCCTCGCGGCGCGACATCGGGCACGGCAACCTGGCCGGGCGCGCGCTGCTCCCGGTCCTGCCGAGCCAGGAGGAGTTCCCGTACGTCATCCGCCTCGTGTCCGAGGTGGTCGCCGGCAACGGCTCGACGTCAATGGCCTCGACCTGCGGCTCGACCCTCGCCCTGATGGACGCGGGCGTGCCGATCAAGGCGCCGGTCGCCGGCGCGGCGATGGGCCTCGTGCTCGACGCCGAAACCGGCAACTTCGTGGTCCTCACCGACATCCTCGGCAAGGAGGACTCGATCGGTGACATGGACTTCAAGGTCACCGGCACCACGACGGGCATCACCGCCCTCCAGATGGACATCAAGGTCAAGGGCATCGACGAGCGGGTCATCCGCGAAGGTCTCAAGCAGGCCCTCGCCGCCCGCCTGTTCATCCTCGACAAGATGACCGAGGTGCTGCCGGCAGCCCGCGAGGAGATGTCCGACTTCGCCCCGCGGATCATCACGATCAAGATCAACCCCGAGAAGATCCGCGAGATCATCGGCAAGGGTGGGTCGATGATCCGCAAGATCCAGGAAGAGACCCAGACCGAGATCAACGTCGAGGACGACGGCACCGTGGAGATCGCGGCCGTCTCCGGCGAGAACTCGCGCAAGGCGATCAACTGGATCGAGAGCCTGACCCGCGACGTCGAGGTCGGCGCGCTGTACCTGGGCAAGGTCACCCGGCTGATGAACTTCGGCGCCTTCGTCGAGATCCTGCCGGGCAAGGAAGGCCTGGTCCGGATCGGCGAGCTGGCCGACTACCACGTGCCGTCCGTCGAGGACGTCGTGTCGGTGGGCGACGAGGTCATGGTGGTGGTCATGGAGATCGACCGCCAGGGCCGCGTCAACCTGTCGCGCAAGGCCGCGATGCAGCGCCACCTGGCGAAGTAACCCTCAACGCCAAACGCCCCCGGAGCTTCGGCTTCCGGGGGCGTTCCGATTCCCGGGGTCAGCCTGTGGTCAGGCGCCGGGGCTGGGGAACCTGGGCTGGAGGCCGGCAACGGTCGCCGCGATGGCGCGCGTGCTCCACGCGACGCTGATCGCGAGAACCACGAGGAACGCCCCGACGCCGATGGCGATCGCCGCCACGCTCTCGCCCACGATCAGGATCGCGATCGTGGCGGCGACCACGCCGCTCAGCGCGGCGTTGATCACGCCCAGCATGCCGACGACGGTCGTGAAGCCGTGGACGATGGATCGCCACGTCCTGGTCTGCACGTCGGCGCCGTAGTTGGCAAAGATGCCGAGCACGTCGTCGTGGTGTCCGGTGATGAAGTACGGATCGAGGCCGGGGACGGTCTCGTGGTAGGCGTGCCGCAGCCGGTTCATCCCCTGCAGGAACCGGATGTCCTCGCTGGTGGCGGTGGCGACCCGCCCCATCGTCGCGAGCCCGATGAACAGGTCCAGGCCGAGCACGAGGGCCGAGATGCCGATGAACTCGCTGCTGAAGCCCATCGCGCCCGACATCAGCCCCAGCGCCACGAGCGTCGCGGCGAGGAAACTCAGGAACATGCCCGCCCGCGAGAACGCCTCGTTGTAGACGAGCGAGCGCGCCGACAACAGGCTCCAGTGCTCCGTGGTGAGGATCGTCAGGGCCCGCGGATCGTCGACAGGGGAGGGACCATGGGCGGTGTCCACCCGCCGGGCCGCCGCAGGCCCAGGGTGCTCAAGCGGCGCGGGTCCGGTCGAGCGGTCGTCCATCCGCGGCCTCCAGCTGCAGGGTCATGATGAGCGCAGCATGCCGCACGCGCGCAACGCCCCCGAAGCCGACCGCTCCGGGGGCGTTGTTCGTTTCGCGCTGTGATCGCCGGGGGCGTCTACCAGACGCGGGGCTGGAACCGCGTGTCGGTGTCGCGCGAGTCGACGCCGGCCACGCTGGCGAGCAGGCCGAGGATGACGATGAGGAGGGCTGCGACGAGGAGTTCCATGTGGGCTATCCTGCGCCGGCCTATTGATCAGAGCAATCGGATGTGATCCAATAAGAAATCATGGCGACTGATTATTCGACCAGCGACCTGACCACCGGTGCGGTGCTCCCGGACGCACTCACGGACCTCAGCCTCCGCCAGCTCCTGAGCTTCCGGGCCGTGGCGGACGAGGGCTCGTTCCACGGCGCCGCCGACGCTCTCGACTACACCCAGTCCGCCGTCAGTCAGCACGTGATGGGGCTCGAGGCGGCCCTGGGCGTCAGGCTGTTCGACCGTGGGCGCGGCCGCCGGACGGTGGAGCTCACAGAGGGCGGCCGCCTGCTGCTCCGCCACGTCGTGACGATCACCGACCGCCTCCAGGCGGCGCGCGCGGACCTGCTGGCCTACTCGGCCGGGGAGACCGGCACGCTGCGCGTGGGCGTGTACCAGAGCGTCGGCACCCGGGTGCTGCCCGCGATCATCGGCCGGTTCGGCGAGGCGTGGCCGAACGTCGAGATCCGCCTGACCGAGGCCAACAGCGACCAGGGCCTGTTCGAGCTCCTCGGGCCCGGCGCGCTCGATCTCTCGTTCGGCGTGCTGCCGCTCCAGGAAGGCCCGTTCGAGGCGGTCGAGCTCCTGCACGACCCGTTCGTGCTCGTCACCGCCGCGGGCTCGCCGCTGGCTGGCTTCGTCGGCCAGCCGTCGATGCAGCTCATCGGGGAGCAGCGGCTGATCGGCTTCCGGTCGTGCCGCAGCACACGCTGGGTCGAGGACCACATGCGCGCGCGCGGTGCCGAACCGAACTTTGTCTTCAGATCCGAGGACAACGGGACGGTCCAGGCGATGGTGGGAGCGGGGCTCGGAACGGCCATGGTGCCGCTCCTCGCCGTCGACGCGACCGACCCCGCGGTCAGGATCATCCCGACCGATCTTCCCGCCCGTCGGATCGCGCTCATCTGGCACCGCGAGCGCTACCGGTCGCCGGCGGCGCTCGCCTTCGTCGAGATCGCCTGTCAGGTCGCGGCGGACATCCAGGCCGACCTCGCGGGACGCGTGACAAGCGCGGCCCCGGCCTGACGCGCGGCGGACGCGTCAACGGAGTGGTGCCCGCACGCACCGCGGGCGTATCGCCGGCCATGCCGTGCCCGGATCGGCCGGAACCCGCTGGTATACTCCGCCGGTGCCCGACAACCTGTCAGCAAAAGGTCGGACCATGCCCCGAAACGCCCCTGATTCCCTGATCGTCGCGGTCGTCGGCGCCACCGGCGCCGTGGGCCGGACGATGACCCAGGTCCTGCTCGAGAAGCAGTTCCCGATGGCCCGGCTGCGGCTGCTCGCCTCGGAGCGGTCCGCCGGACGCCGGATCGAGGTCGGCGGCACGGAGATCGAGGTCGAGCTCGCCACTCCCGAAGCCTTCGAAGGCGTCGACATCGCCCTGTTCAGCGCCGGCGGCGACACGTCGAAGGCGCTTGCTCCCGAGGCCGCCAGGCGCGGCGCGGCGGTCATCGACAACTCGAGCGCCTGGCGCATGGACCCGGCGGTCCCGCTCGTCGTGTCCCAGGTCAACCCCGACGACCTCGCCTGGCATGAGGGCATCATCGCCAACCCCAACTGCTCGACCATGCAGCTGCTGCCGCCGCTGATGGCCCTGCGGGACGCCGTCGGCATCGAGCGGGTGGTCGTCGACACCTACCAGTCGGTCGCGGGCACGGGCCACAAGGCCATCGTGGAGCTCGAGGATCAGGTCAGGGCGCACGCCGAGGGCCGCCCGAAGGTCGCCAGCGTCTATCCGCACCCGATCGCGTTCAACGCGCTGCCGCACATCGACGTGTTCCTGGACAACGGGTACACGAAGGAGGAGTGGAAGGTCGTCACGGAGAGCCGCAAGATCCTGCACCTGCCCGAGCTCCGGGTCTCGTGCACGGCGGTCCGCGTGCCGGTGTTCATCAGCCACTCCGAGGCCGTCCACGTCGAGACCCGCGACCCGATCACGCCCGACGAGGCCCGCGCGCTGTTCGCCGGGGTCAAGGGCGTCGTCGTCCAGGACGACCCCGCCGCCAACGAGTATCCGCTGGCCGAGAACGCCGCCGGCTCGGACGACGTGTTCGTCGGGCGCGTCCGCCAGGACCTCTCGATCGACGGCAACCGCGGTCTCGCGTTCTGGGTCGTGTCGGACAACCTGCGCAAGGGCGCGGCGTCGAACGCCGTCGAGATCGCGGAGGTGCTGGTCGAGCGCGGCTGGGTCCGCCCGGCGAGCGCGCGCGACGCACGGCCGGCGGGAGAGCAGACGACAGCGAGCTCTGGCGAGCGGGAGCCGGTCGGGGCGTCCGGGGGACGAACCGCGTGACGCGCGCCGAGCGCCAGGTGGCGCTCGAAGCCATCGCTGCCGAAGTCCAAGCGTGCACCCGCTGCCGGTTGCACGAGGGCCGGACGCGTGCCGTCCCGGGCGAGGGCGACCCCGACACCGAGGTCGTGTTCGTGGGCGAGGGCCCGGGCTTCAACGAGGACCGCGAGGGCCGGCCGTTCGTCGGCCGCGCGGGCGGGCTGCTGGTCCAGCTGCTGGGCTCGATCGGCTGGCAGCGCGACGACGTGTTCATCACCAACGTCGTGAAGTGCCGGCCGCCGGACAACCGCGACCCGCAGCCGGACGAGATCGCGGCGTGCGCGCCGTACCTGCGGCGCCAGCTCGAGGCGCTCGACCCGGCAGTCGTGGTCACGCTCGGCAGGTACTCGATGGGCACGTTCATGCCGGGCGCCCGGATCGGCCAGGTCCACGGCACGACGGCACCGATCGATCCCGAGCTCGGGCCACCGGACGCGCTCGCGTTCGCGATGTACCACCCGGCGGCCGCCCTGCGTACGCCGGCGCTCGAGCGCGAGAGCTACGGGGACATCGCGCGTGTCCCGGACGTGCTGATCCGGGCTCGCGAGCGCCGCCAGGCGAACGCGACGGGACCCGCCGAGGCGGCGGCCGTCGCCTTGGTCGCCCCGGCTGTCGCGCCGGCCGCGCCCCAGCCCCTTGATGCCGACGCGTCGGCCGTCATCGTCGTGGACGCCACGTCCGACGACGCGTCCCAGCTGACCCTGTTCTGACCGGGCGGACGACGACCACATGACCGATCCCAGCACGCCGCTCCGCATCATCCCGCTCGGCGGGGTGGGGGAGATCGGCAAGAACATGTACTGCTTCGAGTACGGCGACGACATCGTCGTCATCGACTGCGGCCTCATGTTCCCCGACGAGGAGATGTTCGGCATCGACCTCGTCGTGCCCGACGTGACCTACCTCAAGGAGAACCGCAGCAAGGTCAAGGCGTTCCTGATCACGCACGCGCACGAGGACCACGTCGGCGGCCTGCCGTACGTGCTGCCCGAGTTCCCGGGCGTGCCCGTGTATGCCAGCACGCTCGCCCGCGGCCTGCTGGGCAACAAGATCAAGGAGCACAAGCTCCACAACAACCCGCTGCTGGAGCTCGAGCCGGGCGACGAGCTCGCGCTGGGGCCGTTCACGGCCGTGCCGTTCCGGATCGGCCACTCGATCCCCGACGCGATGGGCATCGCGCTGCGGACGCCGGTGGGCATCGTCGTCCACACGGGTGACTTCAAGTTCGACCACACCCCCGTCGACGGCAAGCTGTCGGACTTCCACATCCTCGCCCGTCTCGGCGAGGAGGGCGTCATCTGCCTCCTGTCCGACTCGACCCGCGCGGAGAACCCGGGCTACACGCCGTCGGAGCGCACGGTGGGGGAGGCCTTCCGCGAGATCATGGAGCCGCTCGACGGCCGGGTGATCGTCGCCACCTTCGCCAGCAACATCGCCCGGATCCAGCAGGTGCTCGACGCGGCCGCCGAGATGGACCGCAAGGTCGCGGTGATCGGCCGGTCGATGGAGCAGAACTTCAAGATCGCCACCGATCTCGGCTACCTCAAGTACGAGCCGTCCGCGATCGTCGCCAAGGACAAGATCAAGGAGACGGCCGACAGCAAGCTCGTGATCGCGACGACCGGCGCCCAGGGCGAGCCGATGGCGGGGCTCGCGCGGATGGCCAACCGCGACCACCGGTTCGTCGAGATCCAGCCCGGCGACACCGTGATCGTGTCGGCCAGCCCGATCCCCGGCAACGAGGAATACGTCGCCCGCACCATTGACAACCTGTTCAAGGCGGGTGCGAACGTGTACTACCACACGATCAAACGCGCCCACGTCTCAGGCCACGCGAGCCAGGAGGAGCTCAAGCTGATGCTCGGGCTCACCAAGCCGACCTACTTCATCCCGATGCACGGCGAGTTCCGGATGCAGGTCCAGCACGGACGCCTCGCGATCGACACCGGCGTCAAGCCCGACAACGTGTTCATCATCGAGAACGGCACGCCGATCGAGATCTGGCCGGACGGCTCGGCGCGCCGCGGCCAGCCGGTCGCGGCGGGCTACGTCTACGTCGACGGTCTGTCCGTAGGCGAGGTCGGCGACGTCGTGCTGCGCGACCGCCGGGCGCTCGCCAACGACGGGATGTTCATGGTCGTGGTGCAGGTCGACAAGCAGACCGGCCGGGTCGTCGGCCGGCCGGAGATCATCACCCGCGGGTTCGTCCACGGCAACGAGGAGGACCCGATCATCGAGGAGGCGATCCGCCGGATCCACCAGGCGCTCGATCAGCCGGGTGACCGGATCAGCGAGATCGCGCTGCTCAAGGCGCAGATCAAGGACGGCGTCTCGCGCTTCCTGTACGAGCAGACGAAGCGGCGCCCGATGGTCTTCCCGGTCGTGGTCGAGGTCTAGGGGGTGGCCACGCGGCGACGCACCAGCACCTCGCGCACGTCCTCCACCCGGCGCTCGCAGGCCGCGCGCGCCAAGCGCGGGACCGGGCTGAAGGCGCCCGGGCTGTCGCTCGGCATGTCGCCGGCGGTCGGGCGCTCGCTGGTGGGCATCGTGCTGCTCGTGCTTGGTGCGGTGACGCTGATCGCGCTGATGCTCCCGGGCCAGGGCGCCTTGACCGACTGGTGGCGCAACCTCGCGGTGCCGTACTTCGGGACGGGCCGCTGGCTGCTGCCGTTCGTGCTGTTGCTGTCGGGCTGGTACCTCGAGTGGGGCCCGGGTCGCGAGCCCGGCGCGCCGTGGGGCCGGACGCTGCTGGGCATCGGCATGGCCTACGTGGGCGTGCTCGGGCTGATGCAGCTCGTCGAGTTCGCCGGCCGGTTCACGGGCGGTCGCATCGGGCGCTTCATG
>DATDJA010000191.1:0-12545 GCA_036520795.1 Candidatus Limnocylindrales bacterium | reverse complement strand
CGTGACCGCCAGGATCCGCCGTGGCTGGACCGCCTTGACGCCGATCAGGTACGCGATCCGGTGGGCGACCACGCGCGTCTTGCCCGACCCGGCCCCGGCCAGGATGAGCAGCGGCCCCTCGGTCGTGGTGACGGCACGGGCTTGCTCGGGGTTGAGGTGCGAGACGATCTCGTCCGCGCGGGCGGCCCGGCGGGCCTCGATCGCGGCCGCCACGGCCTCCGGGTCGAGCGCGGGCCCCGAACCCGTGACATCCGGCTCCCGCGGGACATCGCGCAGCCACTCCGGCTCATCGGGAGGCGCAGCGACCGCTTCGGGGGCGGCGGTCGCATCCTCCCCGAGGTCGAGCCACGTCCCCTGCTCCGCGGGCGCCGCACGGCGTGTACGACGACCCTTCGAGGGCTCGTTGACGGGGGTGGGACTCACCCATCCATTCTAGGTGGGACCGCTTGCCACGGCCGTTACCGGGCGGGCGGCGGCGGGACCTGGCCGCCACCCCACGGCGCGGGCGGGCCACCCGGCTGGACTGGCGCCGGGTACTGGCCCGGGGCCGGGTACTGGACCGGGGCCGGGTAAGGCGCCGGCACGCCGTATGTCGGATACCCGTAGGCCGGATAACCGCCTCCGGGCGCGCCGGGCGTTGTCGACTCGATCTGGATCTCGATGCCGCCTACACGTCCGGCCACGCCGTTGTACAGGGCGCACGCGATGGCCGTGAAGATCCAGCCGAAGATCGTGTAGAACACGGTCAGCAGCAGCCCGCCGACCAGGATCCCGATCGCGCCGGCTCCCGCGGCGGCACCCGATCCGCGCGGGAGCACGGCGACACCGGCGAGCGCGACCAGGGCGAAGATCACCACGAAGACGAGCACGATGACCGCATAGATCGCGGCAACCGTGTTGGCCGTGCGAACGATCCCGAATCGCCGGATGCGGACCATGGGCATGCTCCCCGATGCGGTGGGTAGGTGCCCGCGAGTCTACGCGCGCCAGGGGCCCCTTACGCCCCCTCGACCGGCTCGTCGATCACGCTGTTGCCGTCCCAGTCCTTGGCGTCGATCACGGCGTGGATGTCGACCGTCCCATCGGCGCTCTTCGCATCCGCGATGAGCCGCGCGGGACGCAGCGTCAGGGCGTCCGTCTGGAGCGTGAGGTCGATGTCGACCGGCGGCAGGCCCGCCGCCTGGTCGCGGGGCAGCATCAGGCCCAGGATCATGACCGGGTCGGAGCCCGCGTCGAGGTGGATCTCGTGGCAGCGGCCCGAGGCGCTCGCGCAGGCGACGTCGCTGGTCGTCGGCTGGATTCCAGGGGTCGCGAGGTACGACCGCAGGCGGTCGACGAGGGTGAGCGGGTTGATGTCGACGCCGGCCTCGGCGGACGCCCCCCCGAGCGACGCGCGCGTCCAGGGATCGTCCGGCCCGGTCCGATACCAGACGCCGTCCCAGACGGTGACCGTGTCCACGTCGACGTCGAGGCCGCCGCTCGCGAGGTGGGTCCGGGTCTTGCCGTCCTTGGGCCGGATGTCGGCGTCGAGCGTCGTGCCGCTGAGATCGACTGAGGCCTCCGGGCGGCCGACCAGCGCGCCGGCGATCGAGCCCGAGACGGTGCCATCGAAGTGCACGGCTGATGCGTCCAGGGTCGCCTGGAGCGAGCGGGCGACCATCTCCTTGGGGTCGGTGACCTGGTCGGGCGGCACGGCCTTCGCCAGCGGGCCGACGCCGAACACCTGCCCCACGCCGAACACGGCCACCACCAGGAGGCCGACGACGGCGAGGCCCGTCAGGACGCGGGATCGGGGCATGAGGGATCAAAGGCTCCATGGCGGGCCCGCGCGGGCCCCGGGTCGATCAGTGTCGGCGTACAGGCTCGGGCCTGTCGGCCCATCGGTCAAACGGGCACGGTCCACCGTCCGCGCAACACCGAGTGGGGCTTCACGTCTCCAAGGCGACACCACAACAGGAGCGTTGATGACTACGCTGGCTCGCCGCCTCTCGCTCACGACGGCGATCTCTTCCCTACTGCTCACGATGGTCGCCGCGCCCGTCGCCGCAGCACCTGCCGCCGCGATGCCCTCCGATTTCGACGGCGACGGCTACGCGGACCTCGCGATCGGCGTTCAGGGCGAGGACATCGGCTCCGAGTTCGACGCGGGCGCGATCAACGTCCTCTACGGGACGTCCAACGGGCCTGCGGCCGGGGGCGACCAGTTCTGGAGCCAGGACAGCCCGGGGGTCAAGGGCACTAGCCAGGGCGGCCGCACCGCCGGGATCGGGAACGGCGACTACTTCGGTGCCGCGCTGGCGTCCGGCGACTTCGACAAGGACGGCTACGCGGACCTCGCGATCGGCGTGCCATCGGACCGGGTCGGCCATGACAACGTCCGCGGCGGGGCGGTCAACATCCTGTACGGATCGAAGTCGGGACTCACGGCGACCGGCGATCAGCTGTGGTCGCTGGCCAACCTCCCCGGGGTGCCGGTCAAGCACGATTGGTTCGGTGGCGCGCTGGCGTCGGGCGACTTCGACGGCGACGGTTACTGGGACCTCGCGATCGGGGCAGCCGGGAGGGACATCGGCGGTGTCCGGCAGGCGGGCGAGGTCCGGCTGCTGTACGGCGGCCATGCGGGCCTTACGGAGGCGAGGTCACATGCACTGACGAGGTCGAGCGTGGCCGGGCAAGCCCCGTCCCGCGAAGAGGGGTTCGGAGCCGCGGTCGCCGCGGGCGACGTGACCGGCGATGGTCGCGCCGAGCTCGCCGTCGGGGCACCGTTCGGGACGTTCTACGGGTCCCCGGGTGGCGTCGGCCTGTTCCACGGCAGTTCGACGGGGATCTCCGTCACCGGCGCACAGTGGTGGACGCAGACGAGCCCCGGGATCGACGATCCCGTCGACCAGGGCGACCGGTTCGGGGCCGCGCTCGCCTTCGGCGACTTCGACAACGACGGTCATCGCGACCTGGCCGTCGGCACGCCGAACATCGAGATCGATGCCGCTGTGGGCAAGGTGATTGTCCTCCCCGGCTCGGTCGCCGGCTTGACGACGGCAGGGTCTCAGGTCTGGGACAGCCCCGTGGGGGGAACGGACGACTGGGGTCCGGAGTTCGGCTTCGCGCTGGCCGCGGGCGACTTCGACGGGAACGGCGCAGATGATCTGGCGATCGGCGCACCCTGGACCGGATCGAGAGTCGGGAGCGTCTACGTGCTCTACGCCGGCGGCGGCGGCCTCGACGATGCCCGCGCCCAGCGCTGGTCGCAGGACAGCGTCGGGGTCCCGGGCACCAGCGAGGACGACGACGTGTTCGGGATCGCCGTGACGGCGCTCGACTTCGATCGGTCAGGCCATGACGACCTTGTGATCGGCGCGTCAAACGAGACAGGTCACCGGTTGGGTTCGGGTCGGATCACGGTCATCCGTGGCCGGGCCGCCGGGCTGACCAATGTCGGGATCCGCGCCTGGACCCAGGACTCGCGGCACATCCGGGACGCCGAAGAACCCTGGGACCGCTTCGGGTCGACCCTGACGGGCTCCCCCGGGAGACCGGGCTGGTGAGCACTCGGCGGCCCTCCGCGCGTGCGGCAGCCGCGCTCGGCGCGCTCGCGATCCTGTGCGTCTCGATACCGGCCCCGTCCCGTGCGGTGGCTGCCGCCGCACTGCCATCCGACTTCAACGGCGATGGTCACGCGGACCTAGCGATCGGCGTGCCCGGCGAGTCCGTCGGTAGCGCGGGTCGGGACGCCGGCGCGGTGAACGTGTTGTACGGGTCCGCGCAGGGCCCGACCGCGTCTGGCGACCAGCTCTGGACGCTCGACAGCAAGGGTGTGAAGGGGACGAGCCATGGCCGGCGCAACGGCTTGGACCGACGCGGCGACCTGTTCGGCGGGGCCATCGCCTCGGGCGACTTCGACCGCGACGGGCATGCGGATCTCGCCATCGGGTCAGAGAACGGGCGCCTTCCCGGCAAATCGCGTCGCGTGGGCATCGTGACGGTCCTGCACGGCTCCCGCCGCGGCCTGACGGCGTCCGGTGACCAGCTCTGGTCACAGGCGGCATTGCCGGGCACCCCCGAGCGGGGCGACGGGTTCGGTGCATCGCTCGCCACGGGCGACTTCGACGGTGACGGATACGCCGACCTCGCCATCGGCGTGATCGGCGACGACATCGGCCAGCTTGGCAACGAGGGCAGCGTCGAGATCCTGTACGGCAGTCCGAAGGGGCTGTCGTCATCCCGCGCACGCGTGCTCACGCGGTCGATGACCGGTGCGCCCGATGCGGACGTGGCCTTTGGGGCGGCGCTTGCCGCCGGAGATCTGAATGGCGATGGTCGTGACGAGCTCGCTGTCGGAGCTCCGACCTGCAACTGGGTCGCGTACTCCTCCTGCACGATCGCTCCCGGTGACGTCTCGGTCTTCTACGCGTCGACCAACGGGCTTGTGCCGGCGGGCAGCCAGATCTGGTCGCAGGATAGCCCCGGAATCGAGGACGACCCCGAGGAGGACGACTCGTTCGGCTTCTCGCTCGCCGTCGGGGATTTCGACGGCGACGGATACGGTGACCTCGGGATCGGGGTGCCAAGCGAATCCGTCGACCCGTGCTCGTCGCCAGACCCGGCATACTGCGACGTCGGTGCGGTTGCAGTGCTGTACGGCGGGGAAGGCGGTCTCGTCGCGGCCGGCAGCCAGCTGTGGCACGTCGAGATCCCGGGCGTGCCCGGGGAGATCGATCACGACCTGTTCGAGCAACAAGTCTTCGGCTACGCCATCGCCGCCGGCGACTTCGATGGCGACGGCCGAGACGACCTCGCGTTCAGTGATCCTTGGGCGATCGTCGACGGCGAGCTGTACGCGGGCATGGTGATCGTCCTGTACGGCAGCGACGCCGGTATCGGCATCGATCGCGCCCAGAGCTGGACCCAGGACAGTCCGGGCGTCCCCGACACCGCCGATGGCCTTGACCTGTTCGGACGTGCCCTCACCAGCGCCGACTTCGGCAGATCCAGGAACGACGACCTCGTGATCGGAGTCCCGAACGAGGATCTCGCCGGCGAGCGTGACGGCGGCATGGTCAACGTGGTGTTCGGCGGCGACACCGGCCTTGATGGAGCGGGCGCGCAGGGATGGTCGCAGCTCACTCCTGGGATCCGGGACGCACCCGAGAAAGGGGACCGCTTTGGTGCGGCGCTGACGCCATAGTCCATGAATCAAGTGGCCCCCGGAGGCTGCTGCCTGCCGGGGGCCGTGTGCTCGCGCGATTGGGAACGGACTAGAAGTCCATCCCTCCCCCGCCGTGGTCGTGACCGGCGCCGGCGCCGGCTCGATCCTTCTCGGGGATGTCCGTCACGAGCGTCTCGGTGGTCAGGACCATCGCGGCGATCGAGGCGGCGTTCTGGAGTGCCGAGCGGGTGACCTTGGCAGCGTCGACGATGCCCTTGACGAACATGTCGCCGTACTCGCCCTTGAGGGCGTCGTAGCCCTCGCCGGTCTTGAGGCCGCGGACCTTGCTCACGACGACCTCGCCGGGGGCGCCGGCGTTGTCGGCGATCTGCCGGGCCGGAGCCTCGAGCGCCTTGCGGACGATGTCCACGCCGACGGCCTCGTCGCCCTGGAGCTTGAGCTTGTCGAGCGCCGGGATCGCCTGCAGCAGCGTGGTGCCGCCGCCCGCGACGAGGCCCTCCTCGACGGCCGCACGGGTCGTCGAGAGCGCATCCTCGATGCGGTGCTTCTTCTCCTTGAGCTCGACCTCGGTGGCCGCGCCGACCTTGATGACGGCGACGCCGCCGGCCAGCTTGGCGAGGCGCTCCTGGAGCTTTTCCTTGTCGTAGTCCGAGGTGGTGTCCTCGATCTGCGCCTTGATCTGCGACATGCGCGCCTTGATCTGCTCCGGCGAGCCGGCGCCATCAACGAGCGTCGTGTCGTCCTTGGTGGCGACCACGCGGCGTGCCTTGCCGAGGTCCTCGATCGTGACCGAGTCGAGCTTGCGGCCGATCTCCTCGGAGATCACCGTGCCACCCGTCAGGATCGCGATGTCGCGGAGCATCTCCTTGCGGCGGTCGCCGAAGCCCGGCGCCTTGACCGCGAGGACCGAGATCGTGCCCTTGAGCTTGTTCACGACCAGGGTCGCGAGCGCCTCGCCGTCCACGTCCTCGGCGATGATCAGCATCGGGCGGCCCAGCTGGACGGCCTTCTCGAGGCCGGGCAGGAGGTCCGGCACGGCCGAGATCTTCTTGTCGGTGATCAGGATCAGGACGTCCTCCAGGACGGTCTCCATCCGATCGGGGTTGGTCACGAAGTAGGCCGAGATGTAGCCCCGGTCGAACTGCATGCCCTCGGTGTATTCCTTCTCGAGGCCGAGCGACTGGCCCTCCTCGACGGTGATGACGCCGTCCTTGCCGACCTTGTCCATCACCTCGGCGATGATCTCGCCGACCTCGGGATCCGCCGCGGAGATCGCCGCGACGGCCGCGATCTGCTCGCGGGTCTCGACGGGTCGGGCGGTCTTCTTGATGTCGGCGACGATCGTCTCGACGGCCTTCTCGATGCCGCGCTTGACGACCATCGGGTTGGCGCCGGCGGTAACGACCCGCAGGCCCTCGGCGACCATCGCCTGGCCCAGGACCACCGCGGTGGTGGTGCCGTCGCCGGCGACGTCGTCGGTCTTGGTCGCGACCTCCTTGAGGAGCTGCGCGCCCATGTTCTCGAACGGGTCCTCGAGCTCGATGTCGCGAGCGATCGTGACGCCGTCGTTGGTGATCGTGGGAGAGCCGAACTTCTTGTCCAGGACGACGTTCCGGCCCTTGGGGCCGATCGTCACGCGGACCGCATCGGCGAGGCGGTCAATGCCCCGCTTCAGGGAGCGACGAGCGGTCTCGTCGAAGATGAGCTGCTTGGCCAACTGGTAGTCCCTCCGGGATCTGGCGTAGTGGTGGGGTTCGTCCGGTGTTTGCGGTCAGTCCTCGACGATCGCGAGGATGTCCTTCTGGCTGACGATGAGGAGCTCCTCACCCTCGACCTTGAACTCGGTCCCGGCGTACTTGGCGTACAGGACCTTCTGGCCGACGGAGACGTCGATCGCCTCGCGCGAGCCGTCGTCGAGGACCTTGCCCGGTCCGACGGCCAGGATCTCGCCCTCCTGGGGCTTCTCCTTCGCCGTGTCCGGCAGGACGATGCCCGACTTCGTCATCTCCTCACGCGGTGTGGGCTTGATGACGACGCGGTCGCCCAGCGGCTTGAGCTTCGTGGAAGAGGCTGTGGCCAACGTGCAATCCTCCTCTGGCGGCCGCGAACCGGCCGCCAAATGGCCTGAAATGTGTTGACGCGGACCCTCCGTGGCGTGCTGCCGTGGCTGGCCCGTGTGCAGGTCGTCGAGTGCGTCAGGCCCGTGACGCCGCGTCGGTCGCATCCGCCCGCACCGGGGTGTCGTCCCGTGGGCGGCGTCGCCAGCCGCAGTCAGGTTATTAGCACTCTCGCCGTTAGAGTGCCAATCTACCGCGCGCCGCTCGCGGCTGTCAACCGATTTTCGACGCCCGCGCGGGTCGCCGGGCGCTAGAGTTCGGCGGCAGGACGACCGCGTGGAGACAGCATGGCGACGGACGAGGGAGCGCTTGCCGGGAGCGCGGCCGACGACATCCTCATCGATGCACGGCAGTCACTCGGTGCGGCCACGCTCGCCGACCTGTTTCCTGACGGGCCCGCGTTCCGGCAGTCGGTGGTCACGTTCACGGTGCTGCTGGCCCTCGCCGGGCTGATCGCGACCTTCGGCCTGATCCAGGACTCGATCGCCGCGATCATCGGCGCGATGGTGGTCGCGCCGCTGGGCGGCGCGATGATGGCCCTCGCGGGAGCGCTCGTCACCGGCCGGAGCCGGTGGCAGCTGAACTCGTTCGTCGAGGTCGTGCTCGGCTCGCTGCTGGTGGTGGCGATCGGGTTCGTCGTCGCGGCGGTGCTCCCGGACCCGCTCACCCTCAATCCGTCGCTCGCCGCGCGCACTGAGCCGGGCCTCCTCGACCTCGGCGTCGCCCTCGCGGCCGGCGCCGCCGGGGCCTTCGTCACCGTCCGCAGGACCGGCAGCGATGCCTTGCCCGGGGTCGCGATCGCCGTGTCCCTCGTCCCGCCGCTGGCCACCGTCGGGATCTGCCTCGAGCTGGGGCGGACCAGCGACGCGGCGGGTGCCCTCACGCTGTTCCTGACCAACTTCGCCGCCATCGTCGTGATCGCCTCGATCGTGTTCGCGATCTGCGGCGTCCGCCCGGTGCCGGCACCCGCCAATGCGGGCCGGGTGCTCGCGCGCGGCCTGGTCCTCGCGGTGATCGGCCTGGCGCTGATCTCGATCCCCCTCGCCGTCACCGCAGCCGAGCGCGTCCGGACGGTCGTCTGGAGCAACGCGGCCGCGCCGCTCGTGGACGACTGGATCGGCGATCTCGACCTCGAGGTCACCGACTGGGGCATCGAGGGCGACACGGTGACGATCGACCTCCGGGGAACCGACCAACCACCGCCCGTGGCGCCCCTCGCCGCCTCGATCGCCCGGGCGATCGATCACGCGGTCGAGGTCCAGGTCAACTACGTGCACATCGAGCGCGAGCAGGCGACCGCCGCGCCGTGACGTCGCGCCGGGGTCAGTTGCCGAACCAGCCCGGCAAGCTCGGGACCTGGGCGCCGGGACTTCCATCGCTGCCGATGACGATCTTGACGGGGAGCTTGCCCTGGGCGACTGGTGGCACGTCGGACGACGTGATCAGCGGGCCCCGGTCCGGGCCTGGATTGACGAAGATCGCCCACCCGCGGCCGGGCGGGATCCCGAACATGACGTCGACCGTCGCGCCGGCCGGGATCGGGTTCGGGCTGACCGTGCCGACGATCGGCCCTTCCTGACCCGCATCCTCGGCGACCTCGACGATCGCCGGCCGGTCGCTCTGATTTTCGACCGTGATCACCCACCGGCGCGAGCCGGGTGGGAGCGGGGTCGCGAGGTCGACGACGCCACAGCCCGCGACCCAGGATGCGATCGCGAGCGCGCCCACGATCCGAAGGACCGCGGCGGTGCGTGCGGGCGGCCACGTCATCGCTGGCGACGCCGGGGGAAGACCGCGTCGTAGGCCGCGACGAGGCCGTCCCCGAGCTCGCCCAGGCCCTCCTCCCCCACCCCGCGCCGTTCCGCGACCCAGCGTGCGGTGAGTGCCACGAACGCCGGCTCGTTGCGCGACCGCGCAGCGCCGCGGGGCGTCAGGAACGGCGCATCGGTCTCGACCAGCAGCTGTTCCGCCGGGACGATCTCGGCCACCTCTGCCGAGGCCTCCTCCCCGGCTCGGAAGACCAAGCCGCTGAAGCTCACCGCGAGGCCCAGCGCGAGCACCTCTCGAGCGTAGTCCACCGGACCCGAGAAGCTGTGGATGACAGCGGGCGGCCGGTCGCCGAACGACGCCCGCGCCCCCGCCTCGTCGAGACCCGCCCGCCGCAGCTCCTCGACGAGCGCGTCCTGCGCGTCGCGGGCGCCCGCCTTCGACCGGCAGTGGAGGATGGCGGGCTTGCCCGTCCCGAGCGCCAGCGCGAGGTTGCGGCGCAGGTTGTCGAGCTGGGCGTCCCAGGGCGAGAACATGCGGTCCGAGTCGAGGCCGGTCTCGCCGACGGCCACGACCCGCTCGTCCCGTGCCCACGCCTCGATGGCCGCCCACTCGGCGTCGGTGACCTTGGCCGCGTCGTGGGGATGCACCCCGACGGCCGCGTCCAGCCACGGGTAACGCTCGACGAGCGCGAGCGCCCGCCCCGACGAGGCGTGGTTCCAGCCGGGGACCAGGATCCGCTCGACCCCGGCCAGCCGGGCCGCGCCCAATACGAGCTCGACGTCGTCGGCGAACCGGTCCGCGTTGACGTGGCCATGGGAGTCGACGAGGCGCACGACCGGCGCGGCGCCTCAGGCCGTCGGGGCTTCGGCGGCCTCGACCTCGACCCGCGGAAACAGCGGCGCGGGGGCATCGGTCACGCGGCCGGCCTCGCCCGCGGCGCCCCAGGCGAGCAGCTCAAGGATCGGGGGCCCGCCGTTGCCGTCAGCGGCGTACGGGAAGTCGTGACCCAGCTGCTCGAGGACGCGGGGGGCGATCGAGGGCATGAATGGCGCGACGGCGAGGCCGACCAGCCGGCACGCCTCGACGAGGTCGCCGAGGACGTCGCGGAGCCGCGCGGCCGCCTCGGCGTCGCCCGCCAGGGCCGCCTTGTTGAGCGTCCACGGCTGCTCCGCGTCGACGGTCTTGTTGGCACCACCGACGAACTCCCACAGCTCCGCGAGGGCATCGTGGAGCCGGCACGCGTCGAGCCGCTCCCCATACACCCGGAGCGTGTCGGTCCAGCCCTCGCCCAGCGGCGAGTCCCCAGCCCGTCGGGGCGCGGGCCGCTCGCCGCCGAGGTAGCGGTTGACCATCGTGACGGTGCGGTTGACGAGGTTGCCGAAGTCGTTGGCGAGGTCGGCGTTGTAGCGGCGCACGAACGAGTCCCACGACACGTCGGTGTCGCGGTCGAACGCCACCTCGCGCAGCGTCACGTACCGTGCGCCGTCCGCCCCGAACGCAGCCACGACCGCGTGGGGATCGAGGAAGTTGCCGCGGCTCTTGCTCATCCGCTCGCCCTGGACCAGCAGCCAGCCGTGGACCCAGACGTGGCGCGGGGCGTCGATCCCGGCCGACCACAGCATCGCCGGCCAGTAGATCGTGTGGAAGCGGGCGATGTCCTTGCCGATCACGTGGAGGTCCGCCGGCCACCAGTGGTGGAAGGCGTCGAGGTCCCCGGGAAAGCCCGCCCCGGTGATGTAGTTGATGAGCGCGTCGTACCAGACGTAGATCGTCCCGGCCTCGGGATCCCAGCTGCCGTCCTCGCGCTGCGCGGTCTCGCCGTTCTCCGCGATCGGGAACGGGATGCCCCAGGTCGCGCCCGCGCGGCTGATCGAGAAGTCTTCGAGGCCGCCGCGGATGAAGCCCAGCATCTCGTTGCGCCGGTAGTCGGGCTGGACGAAGTCGGGGTGCTGCTCGTAGTGGTCGAGCAGCCGCTCCTGGTACGCCGACAGGCGGAAGAACCAGTTGCGCTCGGTCAGCCACTGGAGCTCGACGTCGGGGTGGTTGGGGCACTGCATCCCGCGCGCCGTCTCGAGCAGGTCCGACGTCGCCTTGAACCCCTCGTTGGGGCAGTACCAGCCCTCGTAGGTGCCGAGGTAGATGTCGCCGTTGTCGTAGGCCCGCCGGACCATCTCCTGGGCGGACAGGTAGTGGTCCGGGTCCGTCGTCCGGATGAACCGGTCGGGGCTGATCAGCAGCGCATCCTCGGCCGATCGGAACAGGGCGACCTTCTCGTCGACGAACTCGCGCGGCGTGCGACCCTGCGCCTCGGCCGCCTGGGCGATGTTCACCGAGTGCTCGTCGGTGCCGGTCAGGAAGCGGGTGTCGTCCCCCTGCATCCGGTGCCAGCGCGCGATGACGTCGGCCCCGATGACCTCGTACACGGTGTGCAGGCCGGGGGCGTTGTTGGCGTACGCGATGGCGGTGGTCAGGTAGTACCGGCGGCGATCGGACATGCGGCGCGATCGTAGCAGGGGGTCAGTCGGCGCCGACCCCGGCGGCCGGCACGGGCGCGGGCGCGGCCAGCGGGCGGCGGAGCAGCAGCAGGACGGCGACCAGGGCGATGGCGAACACGATGACCCGGCTCACGAACGCCGCGTGCGACCCCGGCATCAGGTCCGCGGCCCCGGGAGTGAGCGCGTAGTCGAAGGCGGCCGCCGGGATCGCGACGCCGAGCGCGGAGCCGACCTGGCGCAGCGAGTTGAACGCGCCCGCCGCGATGCCCGCGTCCTCGGGCCGGAACTCCGACAGGGCGGTCACCGTGCTCGCGACCACGCCCAGCGCGATCGGCACACCGCCCAGCGCCGCGACGGCCGACACGACGACGAACGGCGTCGAGGCGTCGAACGCCGCCATCAGCACCGCCGCCGCGAGAGCGAAGACGAGGCTCCAGACCATCACCTTCGAGGCGCCGATGCGGGCGACGATCGACGCCGCCCGGGGAAACAGCACGGCGGCCAGGAGCGGCCACGGCAGCAGCACGAGCGCGGCCTGCGTCGGCGACAGGCCGCGGACCTCCTGCAGGTACACGGCGAGCTGGACCGACCCCGACAGGATCCCGAACCAGGCAGCGGCGCCGACCAGCGTCGAGGCCACGAACGCGCGGCTGCGAAACACATCGAGATGGATCGCGGGCTCGGGCGTCGATCGCTCCCGCAACACGAACGCGACGAGCGCGACAAGGGCGAGCACGAAGCCGCCGATCACCGCCGCCGACGTCCAGCCCCAGACGTCGCCCTGCAGCAGCGCGCCGTTGATGCCCAGGAGCACGAGGCTGCCGAGGACGAGGCCGATGGCGTCGAGTGGGCGGTGGCGCCCCGCGGCCGCACGGTGCATCGAGGTCCACGCGGTCGCCGCGACCAGGAGGGCGAGCGGCACCTGGGCCCAGAAGATGCCCTGCCAGCCGACCAGGCTCGCGAGCAGCCCGCCGACGAGGGGTCCGATCACGGCCG
>DATDJA010000190.1:0-5449 GCA_036520795.1 Candidatus Limnocylindrales bacterium | reverse complement strand
CAGGCGCGCGCCCGCCGCGCGGCCCAGCAGGAAGCGGGCACCGCGGATCCCGATGGAGGGATCCCCGGCGCAGGGGGCCCCAACGCCGACCCCGGCGCGCCGAGCTGGGGGTTCGGGGGCGGTTCGACGACGACCGACGGCGACGGGGGCTGGGGCACGCACGGATGGGCGTACGAGGAGGCCGCGGACGCGGCGGATCCCGGCGCACGCAACCCAGCGGGTCGTCCCGACACGGCTGGTGCGTGGGCCACTCCCACTGAGCCGCTCCCGGACCTCGAGGCCGTCGCGCGTCGTGCAGCGCCGAGGAATCTGCTCGCCCTGGCGCGCCGCCCCGATCGTCGCTGGCGGCTGCTCGTTGCCCTGCTCGCGTGGCCGCCGGTCGGGTATGGCGTGGGCACGCTGCTTGCGACGTCGACCGGGTGTGCCCAGTTCTCGGCCGCCTGCCACGAGCCGTTGCCGCTCCTGTCGCTCGCCGTCCAGCCGCTCGTGATCGCGGCCCTGTTCGCGGTGCCCCCTGCGGCCGCCGTCGGGGCGTTCGCCGCGCTCGTCGCGCTGGCGGTCGCCATCGCGGTCGCGACCGTGCTCTCGGTCAGCCCGGGTCCCTCGGGGGGCGTCGGGACCGGGATCCTCGGCGTGGCGGTGACGGTCGCGTACTTTGTGGCCATGGTCGGCGGCGCGGTCGCGGTCTGGCGCCCGCGGCCAGACGACGACGCAGGTGCCCGCCGGACCTGAGCGCGTCATCGCCGGGGGTGGGCGGCACTACACTCGCGAGCATGCAACGCCGTCACGACCCCGCCGACATCTCGGCCGCAGCGCAGGAGTACCTGCTCGCGCTGCGCGTCATGGGTTCTGACGGGCGGGTCGCGACGACCGCACAGCTCGGTCGGCACGTTGGGGTCACGACCCAGGCCGCCAGCGAGATGTGCCGCCGGCTCGCGGCGGACGGCCTCGTGGAACCCGCGACCGGGCGCGGGCTGTCGCTCACCGCCGCCGGGCGTGCCGCAGCCGATGCGATCTTCCGCCGCCACGCGCTGCTGGAGTGGCTGCTGACCGCGGTCGTCGGGCTGACCTGGGCGGAGAGCGACGTCGAGGCGATGCGCCTCCAGGGTGCGCTGTCGCCGAGGGTCGAGTCGAAGCTCGATGAGCTCCTGGGCCACCCTGAGACCTGTCCCCACGGCAACCCGATCGACCTCGAGACGGCGCGCCGCCGGCCGGCAGGGGTCCCCCTCTCGGAGCTGGAGTCGGGCTCGAAGGCGACCGTGCTCCGGATCACCGAGGAGGCCGAGGAGGACGCCGGGCTCCTCTCGTACCTCGAGGCGAGGGCGCTCACCCCCGGTGCGCCGGTGACGGTCCTCGCGCGCAGCGAATCGCTCGACTCGCTTACCCTCGACGGCCCGCGTGGTCGCGCGACGCTGGGCCTGCGGCCCGCGGCGCTGATCCGCGTACTGCCGGGCGTCGCGGATCCCGCGCTCTTCCACAAGGTCCCGGCGCCGCTCGGCGGCTGACGTCTTGCGGGATCTCCCGCATTGCATCTACGGTCAGTTTTGGTCTGATTGCGACGGACCACTGGAGGGGATCACCGGATGTCGGTAGGGCGGCGTGCGGCCGCGACAGTCGTTGTCGTCCTGGCGCTCAATGCATGCTTGCCGGCGAGCCTTCGCCCCAGTCCCACTCCCTCGTCAACCCAGCCCCTCAGCCCGACACCGAGCGTCGACCTCTGTGACCTGGAGGCGCAGGTGTATTCCGAGGGCAACTCGCTCGGCGACGCGTTCCGGCTCGTCATTGCCGACGATGTCGATGGAGCAATCGACGCTGCCGAAGCGATCGACCAGCGCTTGGATGCGATCGTCGCGGCCCTCCCTGATGAGCGGACGCTGACGGAGCAACGGTCGCGGCTCCGCGGCGGCGTCGAGTTTGGTGCGGAGGTCGTTCGCGAGGGCGCACGCGTGATCGCCGACCCGGATCGGACTGTCCCCGACAGACAGCTCATGCTCGTGGAAGGTGAGACCATCCTCCGGTTCATCGACACCTTCTTCCTCATGCGCGAACCCGGCGACACCGTGAGCCAGGCGTGTCCGGGTCTCGCCTTCACGGCCAACGCGGTGAGCTTCCCGCCACACCCCTCGGCGGCAGATCTCGGGCTGCCCGAGCAGGTGGGTCGCTTCAGCCTTGAGCCGCACCTCACGCGCCTTGATGGCTCCGCCCCCGACCTCATCCGGCGCCTGGGCGGAGACCCGACGGTCGGCCGCCAGATCGACGTGGACGCGACATTCGGCGACGGCCAACACAGGAAGATTGTCGTGTACGAAGGGCTGCAGGTCGATCCGGCTAAGTTCGGGGATGCGGTCGCCAAGCTTGATGCTCCGCGAGGCATCAAGCCCGTTCGGCGACAGGTTGCCGGGTTCGCAGTGACCGCGTTTGTCGATGCGTCCAATCCCGGTGTATCCACGCATTTGGCGTCCCGAGGGGATCGCTTGTTCGTCTTCGGAGGCTTCAGCAACCCCGAGGTGAACGCGATCCTTGCCGCGGTCCCGTAAGCGGACGCGCTTCGCTCAACAGGTTGCCTCCCCGTCGGGCCTCGCATCGACCGCCCCTACAATCGGATCGTGGCCTCCGACATCCGCGTCCGCATCGCCCCCAGCCCCACGGGGCCGCTCCATCTCGGCACGGCGCGGACGGCCCTGTTCAACTTCCTGTTCGCGCGCCACACCGGCGGCACGTTCGTCCTGCGCCTGGAAGACACGGACGTCGCCCGCAGCACTGAGGCGTTCGAGAAGGACATCCTCGACGGCCTGCACTGGCTCGGGATCACGTGGGACGAGGGCCCGGGCGTGGCAGGGATCGAGGAGGCCGGGCCGTACGCGCCCTACCGCCAGATGCAGCGCCTCGACCGCTACGCCGAGGCCTCGGCCCGACTGCTCGCCGCCGATCTCGCGTATCCGTGCTTCTGCACGCCCGAGGAGCTCGACGCCGACCGCAAGGCGCAGGAAGCGGCCAAGCTCCCGCCCCGCTACGTCGGCCGCTGCGCGGTGCTCACGCCGGACGAGCGCGCGGCCAGGACGGCGGAGGGAACGCGCGCCGCGACGAGGTTCCGGGTGCGTGCCGGCGTCGTCGGCTGGCTCGACCTCGTTCGCGACCGGATCGAGATCGACACCGACAACCTCGGCGGCGACTTCGTCATCGTCCGGGCCGACGGCACGCCGCTGTACCACTTCACGGTCGTCGTCGACGACGCCGAGATGGAGATCAGCCACGTGATCCGCGGCGAGGACCACGTCAGCAACACGCCCAAGCACATCCTGCTGTTCGAGGCGCTGGGCTACGACGTGCCGCGGTTCGGTCACCTGCCGCTGATCCTCAACCCCGACGGCACCAAGATGAGCAAGCGCAAGAGCCAGACGGCGGTCGCCGACTACATCGCCCAGGGGTTCGTGCGCGAGGCGCTCGTCAACTACTTCGCGTTCCTGGGCTGGTCACCGGGCACCGAGGAGGAGGTGTTCACGCTCGAGGAGCTGGGGGAGCGCTTCGACCTCGACAAGGTCCAGAAGGGCGGCGCGCGGTTCGATCGCGAGCGGCTGGAGTGGCTCAACGGGCAATGGATCCGGCGCCTGGATGACGACGTCCTGATCGAACGCCTGACGCCGTTCCTCGAGGCGGCCGCGATCGCCGGGGAGATCGACCGGACCCCGTCCGAGGGTGAGGTCCGCGCCATTCTGCCAATCGTCCGCGAGCGCCTGCCGACCCTGGCCGCGATCGTCGAGCTGATGGGCTACCTGTGGGTCGACGACCTCGAGGTGGACCCGGCCCTCGTCGTGTCCAAGCGCTGGGACGCGGCGACGACCGCGGACGGCCTCGCGGCCGCGCGCGAGCGCCTGGCCGCCCACGACGCGGTGACCTGGGAGGCCGAGGAGCTGGAGCCCCCGCTGCGCGAGCTCGTCGAGGCACGCGGCTGGAAGGCTGGCGACCTGTTCATGGCGATCCGCGTCGCGACGACCGGCAAGACGGCGACCCCACCGCTGTTCGACACCCTGGTAGCGCTCGGCCGCGAGCGCACGCTTGCCCGGCTTGATGCGGCGATCGCACGGCTGAGTGCCCCGGCGGCGACATGAACGGATCGTTAACACCGACGGCCGAAGCGGGGCCCGTGGTGAACACGGCGTTAACGCCCGGACTCCACGATCCGGCGTGCATGGGACGATCGATTCTCGTCGTTGACGACGAGACCACGCTTCGCGAGACGCTGGTCGAGGCGCTGGAGCTCGAGGGCTATCGAGCCATCCCCGCGGCCGACGGCCGCCAGGCGCTCGCCCTGTTCCGCTCGGAGCGCCCGGACCTCGTCCTGCTCGACCTGATGCTGCCCGAGCTGTCCGGGGTCGAGGTCTGCCGGATCATGCGCGCCGAATCGGGCGTGCCGATCATCATGCTCACAGCGAAGGACGCCGAGGTCGACAAGGTGGTCGGGCTCGAGCTCGGGGCGGACGACTACGTGACCAAGCCGTTCAGCCTGCGCGAGCTGACCGCCCGCATCCGGGCGATCTTCCGGCGCGCCGAGCAGGTCGCGGCGGCCGACGTCCCGCCGGTGGTCGACCTCGGCCGGGTACAGGTCGACCTGGCCGGCCACCGGGTCCTGCGCGACGGCGAGGCGGTCTCGCTTAAGCCCAAGGCGTTCGACCTGCTCGCGTTCCTGCTCCGCCATCCGGGCCAGGTGTTCACCCGTGACCAGCTGCTGGAGCACGTGTGGGGCTACGACTACGGCGGCGAGTCGCGGACGGTGGACGTGCATATCCACTGGCTGCGCAGCGAGATCGAGGCGGACCCGGCCGCGCCCGAGTACCTGCACACGGTGCGCGGCGTGGGGTACGTCTTCCGCCGCCCGGCCTGACATGGCACCATCGATCGCGTGACCGGCAAGACCATCGGCCTTCCCGACAACGTCGGCCAGTACGTCGTCCGCTGGGGCGTCAACGAGGCCCCGATCCTCGGCCGGCTGCGCGAGGAGACGGCGAGCCACCCGCGATCCCAGATGCAGATCGCGCCCGAACAGGGCGCCCTGCTGGCGATCCTCGTGGAGCTGCTGGACGCGCGGCAGTACGTGGAGATCGGCACGTTCACGGGCTACTCGTCGCTCGCGGTGCTGCTGGCGATGCCGCCCGACGGCCGCATCGTGTGCTGCGACATCTCGGAGGAGTACACCTCGGTGGCCCGGCGCTACTGGGCGGAGGCGGGGGTCGCGGACCGCGCCGACCTGCGGATCGGGCCGGCGGTGGAGACGCTCGACGCGCTGCTCGCCGAGGGGCGGGCCGGGACCTTCGACCTCGCGTTCATCGACGCCGACAAGGCCGCCTATCCGGCCTACTACGAGCGCTGCCTCGAGCTCGTCCGGCCGGGCGGGCTGGTCGCGCTCGACAACGTCCTGTGGAGCGGGGACGTCGCCGATCCCGCGGTCACC
>DATDJA010000189.1:0-7879 GCA_036520795.1 Candidatus Limnocylindrales bacterium | reverse complement strand
CATGAGCGACCGTCCCGACGCCTGGGCGGCCCGACGGCGCGCCTGGCGGGTCGAACGCCTCGCGCCATCGCTCGAGCGCCTGCCGGAACGCCGCGAGTGGTTCAGCACCCTGGGCGACGTCCCGATCGAGGGCCTGTATGGACCCTGGGACTGGGTCGCCCCGCACGACGGCGAGTCCGCGGGACCTGGCGGCCCGACCGCGGTCGACCACCACGGCGATCCGCTGCGCGACGGCGCGGGCCGGTATGCCGGCATGGACCCGGCCCGCGACGACGGGCTGCCCGGCGAGCCGCCGTTCACGCGCGGCATCCATCCGACGGGCTATCGCTCCCGCCCCTGGACCATGCGCATGTTCGCCGGCTTCGGCTCGGCCGAGGACACGAACGCCCGCTTCCGCCAGTTGCTCGAGGCGGGGCAGACGGGCCTATCGATCGCCTACGACATGCCGACGCTCTACGGCTACGACACCGACGACGCGGAGGCCGAGGGCGAGTTCGGGACGTGCGGGGTCGCGGTGAGCAGCCTCGCCGACATGGAGCTGCTCCTCGATGGCCTGCCGCTCGACCGCGTGAGCACGTCGATGACGATCAACGCCCCAGCGGCCCCGATCTGGGCGATGTACATCGCGGCGGCCGAGAAGCGGGGCGTGCCGCGGGCCGCGCTCGAGGGGACGACGCAGAACGACATCCTCAAGGAGTACGTCGCCCAGAAGGAGTTCCTGTACCCGCCGGAGCCGTCGATGCGGCTCGTGGTCGACACCATCGAGTTCGGGTCACGCGAGCTGCCGCGCTGGAACACGGTCTCGATCAGCGGCTACCACATCCGCGAGGCCGGCTCGACCGCCGTCCAGGAGCTCGCGTTCACGATCGCCGACGGCATGGCCTACGTCGAGGCCTGCGTCGCTCGCGGCCTGCGCGTGGACGACTTCGCCCCGAGGCTGTCGTTCTTCTTCAACAGCCACTCCGACTTCTTCGAGGAGATCGCGAAGTTCCGCGCCTCGCGGCGGATCTGGTGGAAGCTCATGAGCGAGCGCTACCGGGCCGAGAACGAGCGCTCGACATGGATGCGGTTCCACACCCAGACCGCGGGCGTGTCGCTGACCCCGCAGCAGCCGTTGAACAACCTGACCCGCGTCGCGACGCAGGCCCTGGCGGCGATCCTTGGCGGCACGCAGTCGCTGCACACCGACGCCTACGACGAGGCGCTCGCCGTTCCGACCGCCGAGGCCGCCCTGCTCGCGCTCCGCCAGCAGCAGATCCTCGCCGAGGAGACGGGCGTGGCCTCGACGGTTGACCCGCTCGGCGGGTCGTGGTTCGTCGAGGCACTCACCAACCGGGTCGAGCGCGACGTGTGGCGCTACCTCGACGAGATCGACCGCCGCGGCGGCATGGTCGCCGCGATCGCCGAGGGCTACCCGCAGCGCGAGATCGCCGACGCCGCCTACCGGTTCCAGCGCGAGTTCGACGAGGGCGAGCGGGTGATCGTCGGCGTGAACGGCTACACGAACGACGAACCGGTGACGGTGCCCGTTCTCCAGGTGCCCGAAGGCTCGTTCGAGCGGCACATGGCGCGCCTGGAACGGACGCGGGCCGAGCGGGACAGCGAGGCGGTCACCGCCGCCCTCGAGGGCCTGCGCGAGGCGGCGTCGCGTCCCGGTTCGAGCGAGACGAACCTGATGCCCCACTTCCTGCGCTGTGCCGAGCGATACGCGACGCTCGGCGAGCAATGCAGCGTCCTGCGCGAGGTGTTCGGGGAGTACCGGGAGCCCGTCTCGGTCTGACGCGCGGCGTACGATGCCGGGCATGTATCTCGATGC
This sequence comes from Candidatus Limnocylindrales bacterium, assembly GCA_036520795.1. Taxonomy (GTDB): domain Bacteria; phylum Chloroflexota; class Limnocylindria; order Limnocylindrales; family CSP1-4; genus CAIXZV01. Next base: position 6,063 of record DATDJA010000189.1, on the reverse strand, counting down.
CCTCTCCTTCCTCGAAGACGAGCGCGACGGCTTCCGTGCCTACGAGGCGCTCGACGCCCTGACCGACGAGCAGCTCGACCAGCCGGTCGAGGCGGCCGGCGGCTGGTCCGGCCGCGACCTCATGGGCCACATCATCCTGTGGCAGGAGGCAGGGCTGACCGCCGCCAAGGAGCTCGCGGTGGGCGAGACGAGCGCGAGCAAGGAGTGGCTCGACGCCGAATGGGAGAAGCCGGGGGTGGGGGACCGGATGAACGAGGAAGGCCTCGCCCGCTTCCGCGCGCTGCCGATCGACGAGGTGAGGCGCCTGTTCCGCGAGACGTCGGGCGAGCTCCGGGGCTACCTCACGGTCGTCCCCGAGTCGCGCTGGATCAAGCACTCGGACAACCAGAACTTCTTCTTCTCCGAGACGCTTGAGCACTACGAGGACCACGAGGGCGAGCTGCGGGCGATCCTCGCGGCGGCAGGACGGTGACCGACGACCGGGTCGATGACGTCGACGACGGCCTGGACGATGACGCGCCGCTCGACGAGGTCGAGGCCGCCGAGGCTGCCGCCGTGGCCGGCGCGGACGCGGACGAATCGCTCGACGAGCGCGTGGGGACCGTGCTCGACGAGCTCGAGGACGTGACCCGGACGCGCGACGGCGAGGTCGACCGGCTGGCGGTCGGCGGTCGCGTGTTCGCGGTGGTGGGCGCGGACCTGCTCGAGGTTGCGCTGGATCCGCGGATCGCGAAGGCGGCGCTGGCGACGCCGGACACGCGCCCGTCGCCGCGCGGCGCGGGCTGGATCGCGTTCACCCCGGCCGTCACCGACCGCTTCGCGCTTGATCGCGCCGAGGCCTGGGTGCGCCTCGCCCACCGGCGGGCGAGCGGCGGCTGACGGAAACGAAGCGGCCCCGGCAGTCGCCGGGGCCGTGAGGGTTCTGAGGTGCGGCGCGCTTAGGCGTTGGGTGCTGGCGCCTCGATGACCGTCGTGGTCGCGGGGGGCGCCTCGACGGAGCCCAGCGAGAAGGCCTGCTCCAGCTGCTCCAGCGGCCGGAAGCCGACGACGCCCTGCGGCTGTGCGCCGGGCTTGAAGTACGCGATGGTGGGGATGCTCATGATCCCGAACGCCTGCGAGAGGCGCGGGTTGGCGTCCACGTCGACCTTGACGACGTCGACCAGGCCGTCGTACTTGGCGGCAAGCTTCTCCATCTCGGGGGCGACCATCTTGCAGGGCCCGCACCACGACGCCCAGAAGTCGACGACCACGGGCTTGTCGTTGTGCAGCACCAGGGCCTCGAACGTGTCGTCGGTTGCGTGCTTGATCTCCGCCACGAGGCGGCTCCTTTCTTCCCCGCCGGACGGCGGGCTCTCCCAGTGGCCCGTCAGCGGGCGATGGTCTGGAGTAGCTGGTAGGCCTCGATGACCCGGGGGTCCGTGAGGCTGTAGTAGACCGTGTTGCCGTCGCGACGGGTCGCGACGAGCCCGGCCGAGCGAAGCACCGCGAGGTGCTGGCTCATGTTCGGCACCTGGCAGCTGACCCGGTTGGCCAGCTCGCCCACGGACGCCTCGCCATCGGCGAGGGATTCGAGGACGCACAGGCGCTTCGGGTCGCCGAGGGCTCGGGCGACGGCGGCTGAGCGCTGCCGATCGGCCTCGGTGGTGGGCTGGGTGACGATCACCTCCTCAGTCTCTCACTGGTTGCGCAAGAACGCAAGTGTTCCCGGCGCCGTGCCGACGGCATACTCAGCGCCGTGTCCGACGCCGCGGTGACCCTCGCGAGCATCCAGGCCATGCGCGAGCGCCTCGCCGGCCGGATCCACCACACCCCGATGCTGTCGTCGGCGACGGCGGCGAGGTTCGTCGAGGCCGCGACGGGCGTCCGCCTCGCCGATGGGCGGCTGTACCTCAAGGCGGAGCACCTCCAGAAGACGGGCTCGTTCAAGCCGCGGGCGGCGCTGTCGCGGATCTCGTCGCTGACGGCGGACGAACGGTCGCGGGGCGCGATCACGATCTCGGCCGGCAACGCGGGCCAGGCGTACGCGTGGGCGGGCGCCCAGGCGGGCGTCCCGGTGACGGTCGTCATGCCGGAGGGTGCCGTCGCGTCGAAGGTCGCCGCGTGCCGGGGCTACGGCGCCGAGGTCGTGCTCCACGGGGCGCACGTGGGCGAGGCACTGGCGCATCTCGAGGTCCTGCGGGCGGAGCGGGGCCTGACGCTCGTCCACCCCTACGACGACCCCGAGGTCCTCATCGGCAACGGGTCGTGCGGGCTCGAGATCCTCGAGGACCTGCCCGACGTCGACGTCGTCGTGGCCGGCATCGGCGGCGGCGGGCTGATCGGCGGGGTGGCGACCGCGATCGGGGAGTTGCGGCCTTCCGTGCGGATCTACGGGGTCGAGCCGGTCGGCTCGGAGGCGATGACCCGTGGCCTCGAGGCGGGCGAGCCGGTCCGCGTGCTCCCGGCCAGCGTCGCCGACGGGCTGGGTGCTCCGTCCGCGGGCCGCCACGCGCTGCGCGCCGTCCAGCGCTACGTCGAGGAGGTGGTCCTGATCGACGATCCGACGATCCTCGCCGGGCTGCGGTTCGGCATCGAGCGGCTCAAGCAGGTCCTCGAGCCTGCCGGGTCCGCGGCGCTGGCGGCGGTCCTCACGGGCGCCGTGCCGCTGCGACCGGGCGACCGGGTTTGCGTCATCCTCTCCGGTGGCAACGTGGCGGTCGAGCGTCTGGGCGAGCTGCTCGCCGCGGCCGCACCGCTCCAAGCCGCGGGCTGACGGCCGCCGCCGGCGTGGGCCCCGAGCGCGACCACCGCCAACCGCCGCCGCCGCCCGATCCCGCCATCACGCGCCTCTTGTATCGCGGGCCCTACGCGGTCGCCCCGCAGCCGCCGCCGTCGCCGGCGGCGCTGTTCATCGCCGCCCAGCCGCCGGTGCGCGACGAGGTGAAGGCGATCCCGACCGGGATCCGGGCGCTGGTCGGGGCATCGCTGGATCTCCTGTTCCGCCGCGACGCGGGCCTTCGCTCGCCCTCGTTCTACGTCGGCTTCATGCTGCTGGTGACGCTCGGGCCGCTCGCGGCGATGCTCGGGATGCAGGTCGCGCTCGGTAACGCGCTGCTCGAGGTCGACGTGGCGCCGACGCCGCTCGATCCGTGGATCGCGCTGGCGGCGCTGCCGGCGATCCTGGGTTACCTCGTCGCGAGCGTCGAGTCGCGGACGCTTGCCACGGCCGTGACCGCGGCCCGGATGGAGGGCCGCCCGATCGCCCTGCCCGAGTCGGTCGGGATCGCGCGCCGGCGGTTCTGGCGCATGTTCGCCGCACAGTTCGTGGTGACGTTCCTGACGCTGGTCATCGCGACCGTCCTGACCGTCGTCGTTGACGTGGCGCTGCTCGAGGTCGGTCCGATCGGCCTGATCGACGTCGGGATCAGCCTGGTCGTCGGGGTGGCCGTCGCCTGGCCGTTCGTGTACGTGCCCGCCGGCCTCGTGCTGGGCGAGGTCGGCGTGGCCGAGGCCATCTCACGCTCGATCCGGCTGGCGCGGCTGCGGGGGCGGCTGGCGCTCGTGCTCGCGCTGTTCGCGTCGGCACCCCAGATCCTGGTCGGGGTCGGGATCGGGACGGGCCTCGACATCGTGATCCGCCTCGCCGGCGGTCCGGACGCGCTGGACACATTCCCGCTGCCGCTCGTGGTCCCCGCCGCCGCGATCCTGTCGTTCGCGTTCGGCACGCTCGTGTTCCTGTCCGAGGCCGTCGCCGCGTCGCCGGCCGTGCACGCGTTCGCGTCGCTGACCCACTACACGCACGGCCTCGAGATCGGGCGCGAGCAGCCGGTCGACGTCCGCCGCCCGTGGGCGCCGTGGATGACCCCGGGACTCGCGGCCGGGGCCGTCATCGCCGTGCTCTCCCTCGTCGGCGGGATCCAGGCGATCGGCTAGTCGATCCCGAGCGCGGCGAGGTGGTCCTCGTCATCGATGCCGAGGTGGTGGGCCAGCTCGTGGAGGACCGTGATCCGCACCTCGTCGGCGAGGTCGTCCGGGTCGGGGAAGTCCTCCTCGAGCGGCAGGCGGAACACGAGGATCCGGGTCGGGATCGGCGCCCAGTCCGCGCCCCACTCGGAGCGTGGCACCCCCTCGTACAGGCCGTACAGGGTCTCGTCCGGCCGCAGGCCGTTCTCGCGCAGCTGCTCGGCGGTCGGATCGTCGGCGATGACGATAGCGACTTCGTCGAGCGCTGCCCGAAAGGGCTGCGGGATGCCGGCGACGGCGCGGTCGACGAGTCGCTCGAACGGCTCATGGCGTGATGCGCGCGGCCGATGGGCCGCGAACCGGGAGCCGCGTCTGCGTTTGGCCATCGCGCCCGTATCCTAGCCGCGATGACCGGCGCCACCGATGACGCCTCCGGCGTCGAGCCGTGGGCGCCCGACCCTGCCTCCAGCCCGGATCCCGATCCCGGCGCCGAGCCCGCCGGGTTCATCGTCGTCGCCGCCGGCGACGTTCGGCTCCACTTCCACGACTGGGGCGGCCCGCGCGCGGACGCCGGTCGAGCCCGCCCCGGCGTCCTGCTCCTGCCCGGCCTGCTCCAGCCCGCCTGGTCGTGGGCGCCCGTCGCGCGCCGTCTCCGCGGGCTTGCCCCCACGGTCGTCGCCGACCTGCGTGGCCAGGGGCTGTCGGACGCGCCGATGGACGGCTACGACCCCGGGTCGCTCGCCGGCGACGCCGTCGCGGTGGCGGAGGGCTCCGGGCTGCTCGGCGACGGGCCGATCGTGCTCGCCGGGCACGGGTTCGGTGCGGTGGTGGCAGCGGTCGCGGCGGCGGACCTCGGCCCCCGCTGCGCCGGTGTCGTGCTGGTCGACGGTGGCTTTGAGCGGACCGAGGTCGTGACCGATGTCGACGTCGACGAGTTCCTGCGTGGTCTTGACGAGCCGCCCGAGGTCATGCGCTCGATGGGGGCGTGGCTGGCCGACCGCAGGGGCTTCGATCCCGCGACCTGGGACGCCGACCAGGAGCGGGTCGCGACCGATGCCGTGGTTGAGACCGCGGCGGGTCATGTGGTGCGAGCGGTCCGGCCGCACGTCGGCGAGGCGATGGTGCGGTCGATGTTCGACTACGACCCGCTGCCGGTGCTCGCCGCGATCGAGGCGCCCGTGACGGCGTTGATCGCCCTGGGGTCGGCCGACAACGGCGCGCGCCTCGCGGAGCTGCGCCGGTGCGGAGGGGCGCGCGCGGCGGCCGGCCACGCGCCGATCCGGGTCGCCGGCTATCCGGGCGTCGGCCACAACCTGATGCGCTACCGGCCGGCCGAGGTGACCGCCGCGATCCTCGATGCCGTCCACGGTCCCCCGGATCTGTAGGATCGCGGGATGCGTGTCGTCTACACCCCCGCACACCTCGATCACGATGCCCGGATGCAGACCTCGATGGGCGTCCAGATCCCGGCCAACGAGATCCCCGAGCGGGCGGAGCGGATCCGCGACACGCTCGAGGCCGACGGGGGTTTCGAGCTCCTGGCGCCGACCGAGCACGGCGATGAGCCGATCACCGCGGTCCACGACCCGGGCCTGCTCGACTTCATGCGCGAGGCATGGCAGGACACCGTCCGGGCCGGGATCCGCAACGACTTCCTCGCGCCCGAGACCATCGCCTCGACCTTCGTCTATGAGGGCATGTCGGACGCGCTCCGGCGCGAGCCGCCGCACATCGCGGGCCGGGCCGGCTATCGGGCGCTCGACACCTCGAGCCCGATCGTCGCGGGGACCTACGTTGCGGCCCGCGGGGCGGTCGACGTCGCCCTCACCACCGTCGACCTCGTGCTCGGCGGCGAGAGTGCGGCCTACGGCCTGTGCCGCCCGCCCGGCCATCACGCAGCGCGGTCCATGTACGGGGGCTACTGCTACTTCAACAACGCCGCGATCGCGGCCGAGGCGATCGCACGACAGACCGGCGAACCCGTGTCGATCCTCGACGTGGACTACCACCACGGCAACGGGACCGAGCAGATCTTCTGGCGGCGGGGCGACGTGCTGTACGTCTCGCTCCACGCGCACCCGGACCGCGAGTACCCGTACTTCCTCGGCTGGCCCGACGAGA
>DATDJA010000188.1:0-2520 GCA_036520795.1 Candidatus Limnocylindrales bacterium | reverse complement strand
GGGCCGCGGCCGGCGCCCGTCCCTCGGGCTGGCCGATGCCGTCGACCCAGAGCGCCACGTCGAAGGCCGACATCGCCTCCCAGTCCTTCGCCTCAGAGATGGCCTCTTCCTGCTCCCCGGCGGCGAGCTCCTCGGGCGACTCCTCGCCCTCGAAGCCGCTGATCCCGCCGCAGACCCAGACCAGCCCCGAAACCCGTTCCGGGTACTCGAGCGCAGCGTCGATCGCGATCGAGCCCGCCCGTGAACACCCGACGAGCACGGCGCGCTCCAGCCCCGCCGCGTCCATCACGGCGACGAGATCGGCGCGGTTCGAGAACGCCGTGTGGACGACGTCCGCGCGACCGAACCCGCGCAGGTCGTAGCGCACGACGCGGTGCCGGGCGGCCAGCGCCTCCCACTGCGGATCCCACTGGCGCATGTCGGCGATCCCCGCGTGGGCGAGCACGACCCCCGCGCCCTCGCCAGCCACCGCAAATGGCAGCCGCCCCCCGGCGACCTCGGCCCAGCCCTCGAAATCGGTCACAGGTCATCCTCCCGGTCCAGGTACACCGCCGAGCCCGTCGGCCGCAGGCAGTGGGTCGAGGCCATCGCCTGGTGATAGCCGCCGGCGTTGAGGATGGCGACCACCTCGCCCTCGGCCACGTCAGGGAATGGGTAGTCCTCGGCGAACACGTCGCCCGCCTCGTTGATGTGGCCGGCCACGGTGACGACCTGCGTCCGGTCCCGCAGCGGACCCCGGACCGGGACGATCTCCTGCGCGTAGCGGTAGATGAAATACGAGCAGTTGACGTTCCAGCCGATGTCGAGGCCGACGAACGTGGTCTCGCCGCGCCGCTCCACGGTCACGACCTCGCCCAGCAGCACGGCCGCGTCCTTCATGACGAAGTCGCCGGGCTCGAACGCGGCGGTCACGCCGTACGGCCCAAGGTGATGTGCAACCACGACTGCGTAGGCATCGAGGTCCACCGGGCGCTCCTCGCTCCGGGCGATCCGGCCGAGGCCGCCACCGACGTTGACCTCCTGGATCGCGAAGCCGGTCTCCAGCAGCCGGTCGAGGTACCGGACCGACTTGGCGAGCGCCGCCTCGAACCCGTCGACCTGGTCCCCAAGCCAGCCCGAACCGGCGTGGAAGTGGAGCGTGTCCACGATCAGGCCATGGCGGCGAACGGCCGCGATCGCGTCGTCGAACCGGTCGTCGGTCACGCCGAACTTGGTCGGCCGGTCGCCGGCGTAGGCGAGCTTGTCGGTGTAGCCGGCCCCCGCCGCGGGGTTGATGCGGATCCCGATCGTTCGCCCGGGTGCCCGCCGGCCGAGGCGCTCGATCTGGCTCACGGCATCGAGGTTGATCCGAATGGGGTGGGCGAGCAGGACGTCGAGGTCGCGCTCGGACACGTTGGTCCCGGTGTGGCTGATCTCTCCGGGCTGCCAGCCGTTGTCGAGCGCGTGGAGCACCTCGCCAGGCGAGCACGCGTCGATCCCGACGCTCGCCGGATCGCCCGGCCCGCCGAGACCGCGCAGCACCGCGAGGATGCGCGGGTCCGGGCACGACTTGAGCGCAAACCGCACGACGTGGCGCACGCCGGCGCGGTCGAGCGCCCCTTGGAGCGCCCTGACGGTCTCGACGGGCCGCGCGAGGTCGTACACGAACAACGGGGTCCCGTGCTCGCGAACGAGCGCCTCGAGGTCGGCGCCATTGACGCTCAACCGGTCGCCCGCAACGTCGAGCCCCGGCCGGCGCCACCAGCTCGGTGCAGAGACCACGGTCGGCTCGAGGCCGGCGGTCACGTGCCGGCTGTCGGGGCGGCCGCCCGGCGTGCCGCGCGCGGCGACTTCGCGTCCCGGGCGGCAATGATGGCGCGGCGGGTCACCGGGTCCGCGAACGGATCGGGACCCTCCGCGACGGGCGTGCCGATCTCAGCGAGTAGCCGCTCGGTGATGGCGGCGATGTCCTCGACCGCGTGCTGGAACGCGTGCTCGTTGCGAGCGGACGGAGCCCGGAACCCGCTGATCTTGCGCACGTACTGGAGGGCGGCGGCCTCGGCCTCGCCCGTGGTGGCGGCCCCGGCCTCGTCGCCGCGGCGGAGCTGGCGAATGCTGCGACACATGCGTCCAGCGTACCGCCGCGACGCCGCGGAGTCAGCGGGGTCTACCAGGTCGAATCGAGCGCGCCGACCAACCCGAACGCGCCCGTCATGGCCACCAGCGTGAGCGCGCCCGCGACCAACGCAGCCACGACGAGGAGCCCGACGTGGAATGCCGCCCACTCAGGCCGCATCCGGGCGGCCCGCCTGACCAGGAGCGCGACGATGAAGGCGATCGGCAGGGTGACCGGGGCGCCGGCGATCTCGGCAACGACGATGATGACGAAGCCGTAGACGATGCCGAAGAACAGGCCTCCGGCGGTGTCCACAAGGCCCGTGTCGACCGCACTCGCCACCATGCCGATGACGAACAGGACCGCGATCACGACGCCGGCGACGAGCGGGGCGACGAGCGCGGCAAGGATCGTTGACCCGATCC
>DATDJA010000187.1:0-3330 GCA_036520795.1 Candidatus Limnocylindrales bacterium | reverse complement strand
CGCGACCAGGTGGGCCTCGGCCTCCCGGTATCGACGGCCACGGCGACCCGTCTCGCGGTCGAGCTCGAGGAACAGCGTGCCCTCGGCGGCCGCGCGGGCGGCGCGGACGGCAGCGTCGGGCCACGGCGCACGGCCGAGGTTGGTGTGGACGATGACGCCGGTCGCGTTGATGACGCGCTCGGGGCCTGCTGACTGCTCGAAGGCCTCGAGGCGAGCGGCCAGTTCGCGGCCGAGGTCCTCAGCTGCACGCGCCACTTCGGTCGAGCCCGATGCGGCCAGGCGAGCGCGCTCCTCGTCCACGACGGCGCGCGCCATCGCCAGCACGGCGTCAGGGTCGCGATGGGCCGTATCGGCGCGTGCGGCCGCAAGGACGTGTTCCACGCTCGGGGGGCGTCGCACGCCCGACTGGTCGCTCATCGAGGGATCATCGCAGGCCCGTCAGCGGCGTCGCGGCAGGCGATCGCCCGGGTTCGGGCGAACCGCCTTGACTGGTTGCTGCAGACTCTCCCTGTGCCAGCGTCCGCGTGCATCCGGAGAGGGTGACCCGATCGGCCGACCGTGAATAGCGCCTCGTCGATCACCATCGGACACGCACGTCCCCAACAGAAGGAGTGGTTTCTCGCATGCGCAACCCGCCCATCCTCATCTCCGTCATCGGATTCTTTGCCGCCCTCGCCGGCTTCAGCTACCTGTTCTTCGGGTTCCGGGTCCTTGGCTTCGACTGGTTCGGCCTGTTCGGCGACCTGCCCGCGTACAACTCCGTGGGCATCTGGGGCTGGCTGGCGGTCTTCGTCGGCATCATCTGGATCCTGGTGGCCTTCGGACTCTGGGCGCTCCAGCCGTGGGCCCGGACGTTTGCGTTGATCGTCGCGGGCATCAGCCTGTTCGAGGCGGTCCTCGCGTTCTTCCAGTTCACCGGTTCCGGCATCGGCTTCGGCATGGCGATCATGCCGATCCTGATCCTGTGGTACCTCAGCACCGCCGAGGTGAAGGCAGCCTTCGCCGAGAGCGAGCCGGCGTCCGCCTAGGGTTCGTAGGCCCATCATCGGAGCGGGCGCGGCTCACCGCTGCGCCCGCTCGAGGGTGCGTCCCACCCGGCGGACGACAATCAGGGGCTGACGCGACTGGCGGGAGCGCATGGGAGTCGAACCCACCGCGCGACGCCGGGCGCCGCGCCACCGGTTTTGAAGACCGGGGGACCCACCGGGACCCCTCCGCTCCCTCGCACGCGATGGTAGCGCCGCGGCGGCCCCGCCTATGATCGGGCCATGACCGCTCGCGCTGACACCCCGATCTCCCCGATCCGCCTCACCGAGCTCACCGACTGCGGCGGCTGCGCCGCGAAGCTAGGCGCGGACCTGCTGGCCGATGCGCTCTCCGGGCTCGGCGCCATCTCGGCCGGCGGCGCCGACGGGGCGCTCATCGCCGGCCTGGAACCCCCCGACGACGCCGCCGCGTACCGGATCTCCGACGACCTCGCAATCCTGGGCACGCTCGACTTCTTCCCGCCCCTCGTCGACGACCCGGCGGCCTACGGCGAGATCGCCGCGGCCAACGCCCTGTCCGACGTGTTCGCGATGGGCGGCCGCGTGCTGTTCGCGCTCTCGATCGCTGCGTTCCCCGAGGACTTCCCGCGCGACGCGATGGCGGCGGTGTTCGAGGCGGCGGCGGGCAAGGTTCGCGAGGCGGGCGGCGTGCTGGCGGGCGGCCACACGATCCGCGACCCCGAGCCGAAGTACGGGCTCGCGGTCATCGGCGCGGGGCACCCGGACCGGCTGTTCCGCAAGGGCGGCGCGCGACCCGGCGATGTCCTGCTCCTGACCAAGCGGCTCGGCACCGGGTTCCTCGTCAGCGGCCGGCGGTCCGGCCGCACCTCCGACGCCGACCTCGCGGCGGCCATCGCCCAGATGCGGACCCTCAACCGCCCGTCCTCCGAGGTCCTCGCGCGACACGGGATCGCCGGGGCGACCGACGTGACGGGGTTCGGGCTCCTGGGGCACGGCCTGGAGATGGCGCGGGCCTCGGGCGCGCGGCTGGTGTTCGATGCCGCCGCGCTGCCCGCCCTCGACGGCTCGCTCGACCTCGCCCGGGCCGGAGTTGAGACCGGCGGCGCCGGCCACAACCGCCGCTATACGGCGCCCGCGCTCACGGTGGCGGCCGGCGTCGCGCCCGAGCTGGTCGCCCTCGCCCACGACCCGCAGACGTCCGGCGGCCTGCTCGCCGCCGTCTCGCCTGATCAGGCGGCGTCGATCGCGGCAGACCTGGAAGCCGCCGGCGCCGGAGCCTGGGTCGTCGGGCGCGTCGAGGTGGGCGAGGGGGTCGCGCTGGCCTGACCGGCTAGGACTCGCGAACAGCCGCGGGACGGCCGACGCGCCGGGCGATGAGCCCGCCACCGACGAGGAGGGCGGCGGTCAGGATCGCGACCCCGACGATTGGCAGGATCGACGGCCCATCGGACACCGGGGTCGTCGAGGATGCGGCCGGCGCCGCATCGCTTCCGGCGCCTCCGGCCGCCGGGGGCAGCACGGCCGCCGCGCCCGCCCCGCCGACCACGACCGCACCCACCATCCCCGGGTGGAGCGGGCAGCTGAACGGGAAGACGCCCTTCGTCGCGAACCGGCGGCTCGTGTCCTGGCCGGGCGCGAGCACGTCGTCCGTGCCCCACGACTGCGCCTCGCCCACCACGAGGTGGTCGACCTGGGCCGTGTTGAGGAACCGGACCTCCGTGCCGACCGGGACGTGCACGACCGTCGGCGCGAACGCACAGGTGTCCATCCGGACGACCGTCGCATCGCCCTCGGTGTGGACGGTGCCATCGGGCCCGTGACAGCCGCCACCCGCGACGGCGGGCGCCACGGAGCCGGCTCCGAGCGCGGCGAGGATGGTGATCGCGGCGAGCAGCCGCACGGCGATTCGAAGCATGACAGGCGCCTCCGGGATGGGTCAGTGTGCTTTGGATACACCGCACGGACGCCGTCGGTTCCCGCTCCCGCATGCGCAACAATCCTGCGCAAGGGAGCGAGAGGGACCGATGTCGATCGCGGGCACGTATCGCCAGCTGCTGCGCAACGGGCCGCTGACGCGGCTGTTCGTCGGCGAGTTCGTGTCCTCGATCGGCGACTGGCTCTACCTCGTCGCCCTCGTCGTGCTCGTCTACCAGGAGACGCAGAACCCGGTCGTTCTCGGAATCGTCGGGGCGGCGCGGATGCTGCCGTACATCCTGCTGTCGATCCCGGCGGGGATCATCAGCGACCGCTTCGACCGTCGCCTCGTCCTCCTGACCACGGACCTCGCGCGCGCCGCCTGCATGCTCGTGATGGCCTGGATCGT
>DATDJA010000186.1:0-2616 GCA_036520795.1 Candidatus Limnocylindrales bacterium | reverse complement strand
CGACCCGCTCGGCCACGTCCACTCGCACCTCGTCGGGCAGGGCGATCGTGATCGAGGCATCGCGGACCGCGGGCAGCACCGTCAGCCGGTCGATCAGGTCGCCGGTGCTCAGCGTGAACAGGTTCTGACCGTCGGGGATCGCGAGGGCCGCCAGCACCGCGTCCTCGGACGTCCAGGTCACGCCCGAGACGTCCAGGCGGCGCATGGAGAAGGCACCCGAGCTCGTCGCCCCGTACAGCCCGGCGAGCGACAGCAGCAGCGCGAGCAGGGCGCCGGCCCGCGTCGGGGTGAGGCCGGCCGAGCGTCGACGGACGGTGCGCGTGCGGCGGACCCCCGCTCCCTGCCGCGACGCGGCGCCTCGACGCTGCATCGTCAGCGCGGCAGGTCGGCGGCGGTGAGCCGGTGCCGGACGCGGCCCGCGGCACGTTCGAGCGCGAGGTCCACGACCCGGCTGCAGACGGCGGCGAAGTCGTAGCCGCCGGCGGCGGGCAGGGTCGGGAACAGGCTGATCGGCGTGAACCCCGGGATCGTGTTGATCTCGGACACGACGAGCTCCGGTCCGGCGAGCAGGAAGTCCACGCGCGCGAAGCCCTCGCAGCCGGTCGCCCGGTAGGCATCGCGGGCGAGCTTGAGGGTCGCCGCTCGCTCGGCGGGCGTCACCTCGGCGCTCGTCGTCGACTCGGACAGCCCGGGCGTGTACTTGGCGGCATAGTCGTAGAACTCGTGGCCGGCGAGGATCTCGCCTGGGCCGTAGAGCTCGAGCGCATCGGGCTCGTTGCCCATCACCGCGACCTCCAGGTCGCGCGCGCCGGCGAGGTAGCGCTCGACCAGCACCAGATCGTCGTAGCGGAACGCGGTCTCGAGGGCCCCGGCTCGCTCCCCCACCGTATGGGCCAGGGTCATCCCGACGGAGCTGCCGAGGCGCGCGGGCTTGACCATCAGGCGCGCGTCGCCCGTCCCTGCGGCGAACGCCTCGAGCTCAGCGAGGACGCTGCCCGGGTCGCGCGACCAGCGGGCCGCGCGCACCTCGCGCCAATCGACCACGGGCAACCCGAGCCCGCGGATCAGCCGCTTGAACACGGCCTTGTCCATGCCGATGGCGGACGCGGTGACGCCCGACCCCGTGTACGCGAGGCCGGCGGCCTCGCACAGGGCCTGAACCGTACCGTCCTCACCGAACGGACCGTGCAGCGCGAGGAACACGACCGGCGGGCGGGCCTGCGCAGCCAGCCCATCCAAGGCGGCCGCGGCGTGAAGCGGACCCGTGCCCCCCACGGCGGCGGGATCGTCGTAGAGCGCCTGTGGCCTGCCATCTCGCCGGTGCCCATCGGGCAGCCGCCACCAGCCGCCGCCAAGGTCGACCAGCCACGCCTCCGCGGGGTATCCGGAGCCGCCGAGCGCTTCCAGGATCGCGGTCCCGGACACGATCGACACGTCGTGCTCCGCCGATGGACCGCCCAGCACCACGGCGACGGGCGTCGCGGCCGGGTCGTGCGCGAGGGGCGGCACGGACATCAGGCAGCCTCCTCGGGCGGCCAGCCGGACCAGTCGCCCGCGAACTCGACCTCGAACGCGAGCTCGGTCCCGTGACGGGCGAGGACCTCGCTGCGAACGTGCTCGGCGAGGCGCCGCACGTCGGCCGCGCTGCCGCGCTGGTCGTTGACGATGAAGTTAGCGTGCTTCTCCGAGACGCTGGCGCCGCCGATGCGATAGCCCTTCAGGCCGAGCTCGTCGATCAGGCGCCCGGCCGAGTCGCCGTCCGGGTTGCGGAAGACGCTGCCGGCCGATGGCATGCCCAGCGGCTGGTGGGCCTGGCGCCAGCGGCGGATGTCGTCGAGCCGCTCCTTGATCACCGCCGGGTCGTCGCGTCGGAGGGCGAACGTCGCGGACAGGACGATCTCGCCCGGATCGCCCTGTGCCGCGGCGGCCGCGTCCTTGAACCGGCTGTGCCGGTAGCTGAAGTCGAACTCGCCCGCCGCCAGCTCGCGCTCGGTGCCGTCGGCGAGCACGACGGTCGCCGACGCCAGCACGCCGGCGGTGTCGCTCTCATGGGCGCCGGCATTCGCCCAGACGGCGCCGCCCACGGTGCCCGGGATCGCGAGGCCGTACTCGAGCCCGCCCAGCCCGGCCTTCTGGCTCTCCGTCGCAGCGCGGGCCATCGGCACCCCGGCCCCGGCGAGGAACCGCTCGCCCTCGATGCTCGTCGCCTCCGCGCGCACCTGGACCACGAGGCCGCGGATCCCGGCGTCGGCGATGACGAGGTCGCTCCCCCTGCCGAGCAGGAACAGCGGGATCGAACGCGCGCGCGCGTAACGCGCGAGGCCGCGCAGCTCGAACAGGTTGTGGGCGACCGCGAACAGGTCCGCGGGCCCGCCCACGCGCATGGTCGTGAACCGTGCGAGCGGCTCGTCGCGCGACGTCTTGACGCCGATCCGGCGCTGGATGTCGGACCCGACCGCGAGGGCATCGAACGCCGGTCTGCCGGTCACGGGAGGACCCCGCGAGCGACCGTCTCGATCTCGTCCTGGCTCGGCAGGGCCTCGCGGTGTGCCGCGGCGAGCACCAGGTCGGCGACGGCCGCGGCCGCGGCGGGCCGGGCGATGTCCCGTGCCGCGG
>DATDJA010000185.1:0-4957 GCA_036520795.1 Candidatus Limnocylindrales bacterium | reverse complement strand
GGACCGGCGTATGCCGCCAGCGGCTGCGGCGCGACACACGAGCAGGCGTGCGCGAGCCGCGGTATCGCGATCCCCACCCCGAGGACGAGCCCCGATGCGAGGACGAGGGACGCGGCAAGGGCGGTGAGGATGCGCAGCACCAGCCCGGCAGCCCTACGTCGCCGCTTGCGTGAGCCCCGACGCCGCGACCAGGCCGGCGGTCACGACCAGCGCCACGATCACGCCCAGCACGCCGACGCCCCACATCCGCCAGTCGATCGGCCCGAGGGCCTCGCCGGCGTGCGCGTGGTCGTCGTGGCCATGGTCGTCGCCGTGATCGGACGCCGATGCGTGGGGCCCCGCGACCGCGTGGGACGCGCCGTGCTCGTCGGGGACGGCGTGGGTCGCCGGGTCGCTCGCGTCGTGGGTGTCGCTCATCGTCGCTCCGTCGGTGCCTTCGCCGCGCATTGTCCCATGCGGGCCGCACCCTAGACTCTGTCGCGATGCTGACGCTCGTCCTCACCCGCCACGGCCTGACCGACCGCTCGACACCCGAGCAGCACCTCGGTCAGCGGATCGACGTCTCGATCAACGACGCGGGCCGGCGCCAGGCCGAGGCACTCGCCCGCCGGCTCGCGCCCGTCGCCTTCGACCGGGTGTTGACGAGCCCCCTGTTCCGCGCGCGCGAGACGGCCGCGATCGTCGCGCCCGGGTCATCGATCGAGGCGGATCCCCGCCTGCGTGAGATGGACTACGGCGCCTGGGAGGGCCGCACCTACGACCAGATCACCGAGGCCGACGGCGCGTTCCGGGGCGAGTGGGAGCGCGCCCCCGACGTGCTGGCGTGTCCGGGCGGCGAGTCCGGCAACGACGTCGCCGAGCGCGTCCGCAGCTTCCTCGGCGACCTGCTCGACGAGCACCGGGCCTGGCACGCGAAGGCGTCGTTCCGCGCCGCGACGTCGGGCTGGGGCTCGACCACGCCGAAGATCGAGCGGCCGATCCTCGCCGTCGCGCACTCCACGACCAACCGGGTCCTGATCTGCGTGGCGCTGGCGATCGAGATCCGCGAGTTCCGGCAGCGCCTGGACCAGGACCAGGCGAACCTCACCGTCCTGCAATGGGCCCTCGACGGCGCGCCCGACCAGGGCCGCATGCTGCTGATGAACGACACCGCGCACCTGCGCCGCGCGAACGAGGTCCCCTGGGCGTAGGGACGAGCCGCTACTCGGCCGGGGTCGCCTTGCGCCGCAGGCCGGGCATGCCCATCCGCCACCACAGCAGCAGCCCGAAGACCACGATCACCGCGATGAAGATCGCGACGTCGAACGGCCGCAGGATCTCGCGGATCTCGACCCAATTCGCGCCCAGCACCATGCCGGCGTAGACGAGGGCGATCGACCACGGCAGCGCGCCGGCGGTCGAGTAGATGATGAACTTGCCGATCGGCATCCGGGTGACGCCGGCCGGGAACGAGATGAACGTGCGGACGATCGGCAGCAGCCGGCCGAAGAAGACCGTCGCGGCCCCGTACTTGCGGAAGAACTCGTCCGCGGCCTCGATCTCGTGGGGCCGGATCAGCAGGTAGCGGCCGTAGCGCTCGAGGAAGGGGCGGCCACCGTACGCGCCGATCGCGTACGCGACCAGCGACCCGAGCGTGTTGCCGATCGTGGCCACGATCACCGCGATCCAGAAGTTCCAGGGCTGCCCGGTGATCGGCTCGACCTGGGTCGGGTCCGACACGAGGAAGCCCGCGAAGGGGAGGATCAGCTCGGACGGCAGCGGGATCATCGCCGACTCGATCGCCATCGCGGCCGCCAGGCCGAGGTACCCCACGGCGGAGTAGAGGCTGGTCAGGAACGGGATGACGACCTGGTCGATGAACGTGAGCACAACGCAGGGGAGGATATCTGACTATCCTCGGCACGGTGACGGAGGCCCATTTCGTTCCCGAGCGCGCAGCCGGTAGCCACGACCGCGTGGTGCTCACCGGCGCCGACCTGACGATCGCCGACGTCGAGGCCGTCGCCCGACGCGACGCCCGGGTCGCCCTCGACATCCACGCGCGGGACCGGATGCAGGAGGCGCGCGACGTCATCGAGACCCTCGTCGCGCGGGGCGAGGTTGTGTACGGCGTGACCACCGGCTTCGGGGACCTCGCGACGACGTTCATCCCGCCCGGTGACGCGGCGGGGCTCCAGGTCAACCTGATCACGTCGCACGCGGCGGGCGTCGGGCCGGCGTTCCCGCGCGAGGTCGTGCGCGCGATGCTGCTCCTGCGCGCCAACACGCTCGCGCTCGGTCACTCCGGCTGCCGGCCGCTGCTGGTGGACCGGATCTGCGACTTCCTCGCCCGCGGGATCCACCCCGTCGTGCCCGAGCAGGGGAGCGTCGGCGCGTCGGGGGACCTCGCGCCGCTCGCCCACCTCGCGCTGCCGCTGATCGGACGGGGCGAGGTCGAGGTCGACGGGCGACGCGTCCCCGCGGCGGACGCGCTCCGGGACGCCGGCCTGGAGCCCCTCGCACTCGAGCCCAAGGAGGGCCTGGCGCTGCTCAACGGCACCCAGCTGATGAGCGCGCTGGGTGCCCTGGTCGCCGCAGACGCCGGGCGCCTGATGCGAACCGCCTCGGTCGCTGCCGCGATGTCGGTCGAGGCGCTCCTCGGCACCGAGGTTGCCTTCGCGGCGCCGTATCAGCTCGCGCGGCCGCACCCGGGCCAGGTCGCGGTCGCCGCCGAACTCCGCCACTTGCTGCGCGGCTCGGGGTTCCAGCGCGCCCACCACGGGTCGGCCCACAAGGTCCAGGACCCGTACTCGGTGCGCTGCGTGCCCCAGGTTCACGGCGCCGTGCGCGACGCGCTCGATCACCTCGGGCGCGTGCTCGACATCGAGCTCAACTCGGCGACCGACAACCCGCTGGTGTTCCCCCAGGGCGCCTCCGTGCCGGTCGACGCGCTGGCCACCGGCGGCGGCCTCGTCATCTCGGGCGGCAACTTCCACGGTGAGCCGATCGCGCTCGCGCTCGACTTCGCGAAGCTCGCGCTCGCCGAGCTCGGGTCGATCTCGGAGCGGCGAACGGCGCTCCTGCTCGACGCCCGCCTCAACGGCGGCCTGCCGGCGTTCCTCTCGCCCGACCCCGGCCGCAACAGCGGCCTGATGCTGGTCCAGTACACGGCCGCCGCCCTGGCGTCCGAGAACAAGGTGCTCGCCCACCCCTCGTCGGCCGACTCGATCCCGACCTCGGCGAACCAGGAGGACCACGTGTCGATGGGGGCGGCCGCGGCGCGCCACGCCCGGTCGGTGCTGGCGCACGTCGAGCAGATCGTGGCCATCGAGCTGGTGTGCGCGGCGCAGGCGCTCGACCTCCGCCTCGCCGCCTTCGCGCGCGACGCCGACGGGGAGGACCCGCCCGCGCCAGGCGAGGGCGTCGCCGAGGCCCTGCGCCGGGTGCGCGGCCGCATCGCGCCGCTCGAGGGCGACCGGGAGCCGGGTCCGGACCTGGCGGCCGCGCTGGCCCTGGTCCACGACGGCACACTGGCCGACCTCGCGAACGCGGGCCCAGCTACCTCGTCCGGACCACGACCCAGGTGATGCCGTCGCCGACCCAGCATCTCGAGCGCCACGACGGAGACAATTCGATCACCCAGGACCCCGGCGTCCCCGGCATCTGGATCCGCCCTGTCCCGGCTGTCACATCGGTGTCCAGGTCTCGCGGGCGTGGCCCGTCGTACTCCGGCAGCCCGTCGACGGTGAAGTCCGCCAGGTCGTAGCGGCGGGCCACCAGGTCAGTCAGCGTGGCGCCGTCCTCGTCGACGTCGAGTTGTCCCCCGGCGTCCACCTGAATCGGCCGCATGCCGAGGTCCAGCGATGCAAACCCCGGGATTTGGTCGCTCCCCTCGAAGAAGCCGTACCGTGCCTTCACGTGTGTCGTGCCGTCATGAGCGAGCACCCGCCCGCCCACGACAAGCCTCCGTTCGAGGTCCTGCAGGTCGCGGAGGCTCGCCCTGTTTCCGACGGGGCAGCCATGCGCGTTCGGCGTCGCGGTGGGTTCTTCTGTCGGCGCGGGCACCTCGGTGGGGGTTGCCGTCGCCGTCGGCTCGGGCGAAGGCAACGGCGTGGCGGCCGTGGACTGACTCGGAGCTTCGATCGTCACCTCGGCAGCGGGTGACGCCGAACGCACGCCGACGTCGGGGAGCGGCGCGCTCGGGACCGGAGACGTTGTTGCCGCGGTGCAGCCGACGACGATGGCGACAAGAGTCGACGTCGAAAGGATGGCGCGCATCGACATGCGGTGGTCAGTCTCCCAGGGCCGTGACGGTCCGGCCTGAGACGCGCTCAGGCCCCAGGTCGTGATGATCGGTCAACGCCGTAGACTCTCAACCCCATGGCCATCACGATCGTCGATGTCACGGACGACGCCTCGTTCGCGCTGCTGCCGCCGTGCGCCGATCCCGGCTTCGACCACCGCTCGTGCGACTACTGGGAGGAGGCCGACCGGGGGTCGAAGGCGGCCCGTGCCTCGTGGTTCGGTCCCGCCCCCGCGCCCAGGCCGAGCGCGCCGACCCGCACGAGCAACCCGTTCGCCCTCGACGACGACGAGGACGTGCCCAACCCGTTCGCTCCGCCGCCGCGTCCCGCCGCGTTCAACCCGTTCCTCGACGACGACGATGACGATGTCCCGGACAACCCGTTCGCGCCCCGGCGCGAGGCGCGCCCGGGCGTCGGCGGCGACGCGCGGCCGAAGCTGCGCCTGCTCGGCCGGGGTCTCGCGGTCTTCGGCTGCTACGCGAAGGTCCTGCTGGTGGACGATGAGCCGGCCGCCTACGCGCAGTTCGGCCCGCTGTCGGCCTATCCGCGCGCGGGCCGGACCCGCGAGCTGTATCCGCGCCTGCCGGACTCACCGCTGCCCGCCGTGATCACGTGCATCTCGACCACCGCTGCGGCGCGTGGCCAGGGCCTCGCCGCGATGCTCGTGGACGCTG
>DATDJA010000184.1:0-2828 GCA_036520795.1 Candidatus Limnocylindrales bacterium | reverse complement strand
GCCGTGAGAAGGAGGCCCAGCGCCGCGGCCGGGAGGATGATTCCGAGTCGTCGCATCGGTCGATCTCCGGAGCGGGCGGACGGGAGGTGTCCGCCGTGGCGTCAGGACGCCGACCCGGCGGATGCGGTTCCCGCCGGGCACGCACCGGGCTCGATCGATCGCGGTGCCGCTGGCTCGGGCAGGCGGCTCCAGTCGCTACATGGACGGCTGGTGGCCGGCCCCCAGGAAGCGTTCGGGGTCGTCGCGGAACTCGAGGAAGCAGCCCTTGCCGCAGAACACGTACGCGCGGTCCGCGTGGACGAGCGAGAGGCCGCGCGCCTTCGCGTCGTCGGGATCGACGTGCATGCCGCAGACGGGGTCCTCGTCCTCGGCGATCGATCGCGTCTCGGTCATCGTCGTCTCCTCGGCTCGATACTCCCCGAGAGTATCACCGAGACCGACCGGGGAAGAACCGGTGTGTTGGTCGGGGCGGTGGGATTCGAACCCACATCCTCGTGCTCCCAAAGCACGTGCGCCACCGTTGCGCCACGCCCCGATCGGTTCATGCCGGGCCGACCGGCCACGGGAACCGGCCATCATCATACGGCCCTCTCCACCCTCGCCATGCTCTTCGCGACGTGCCCGCGGCAACCCACGGCATGGCGCGCATGCGACACAATGGCCGCTCCGCTTGGGCGTCGGCCGGGGTCGAGCGGCCCGGCGAGTTTGAGGCATCGGAGGGCCGTCATGGCCGAAGTCCCCTACCGGCGCGTCCACGTCGTGATCAACCCGGCCTCGGGCAAGGACGAGCCGATCCTCAACGTCCTCAACGACACGTTTCGCCGGCACGGCGTGACCTGGGACGCCAGCATCACCCATGGGTATGGAGATGCGAAGACGCAGGCGACGGCCGCCATCGCCGACGGCGTTGACCTCGTCGCCGGATACGGCGGCGACGGCACCCAGCACGAGATCGCGAACGCGGTGCTCGGCGCGGCCACCGACCTCGGCCGCACGACGCCGATGGGCATCCTGCCCGGCGGCACCGGCAATGGCTTCGCCCGCGAGATGGGCGTGCCGACCACCCTGGCCGCAGCGGTCGAAGTGCTATGCACGAGCCCCGCGACACGCAGCATCGACGTCGGCTGGCTGCGCAGCATCGGGGAGCCGCAGGTCGACGACCGGTTCTTCATCCAGCGGCTGTACATCGGGGTCGAACCCGAGGAGCAGACGAGCCGCGAGCTGAAGGACCGATACGGGGTCTTCGCCTACGCGGTCTCCGCGGTGAAGCAGCACGTGGCACCCGCCCGCGCCCGATACACGGTCGTCGTGGACGGCGAGGTGAAGGAGATCGAGGGCTCGAAGGCCTACGTCGTCAACTCCGGGATGATGGGCACCGGCCTCCGCGTGATCCACACGTACTCGATCGAGGACGGTCTCCTCGACTGCTTCATGCTCGACGACGGGAACCGCGAGAGCCTCATCGCGGCGGCGGAGCGGCTCGCGAACCTCAGCACGGCGACCGCCGGCAAGTACTTCGTCCAGTGCCGCACGATCGACATCGACACGGATCCGGATCAGCCCGTGTGGGCGGATGGCGAGTACCTGGGGCGGACGCCCGTCGAGATCGAGGTCCTCCCGTCGGCCCTGACCGTTGTCGTCCCCTGAGGCGCCGGAGCGGCTGGACGCGTTCCACTGGGCGTTCGACAAGCTGTACCCGGCGATCCGGTTCACCTACGAGCGACTACTGGGGCATGCCTGGTTCTCGCAGGTCGTGCCCCGGCTCTGGCTGGGCGGCGCGCCGACCTACCGACGCGACCACGACGCGCTGCTTGCCGACGGGATCACGGCAGTCCTCGACATTCGGGCGGAGCGCCCCCCGGATCGCGCGTTCTACGAGGCGCACGGAATCTCCTATCGTCGACTGCCCGTGCCGGACATGGACGTCCCGACCGAGGACGATCTGACCCGGGCCGTCGACTGGATCAACGCGCAGCTCGCCGCCGACCGCACGGTCCTCGTCCACTGCGCAAAGGGTCGTGGCCGGTCGGCGACCGTGCTCGCCGCCTACCTGATGCGCGAGGACGGCATGAGCTTCGACGAGGCGCGCGAGCTGCTGCACTCGAAGCGTGCGCTCGCGAAACTCGAGGCGCGGCACCGCCGCGTGCTCGAGTCATGGATCGCGAGCCAGGCGGTGGCTCGCGGGTAGCGGCCGCAGCCTGCCTCAGCGAGGCTGGTCGAATCTCCGGAGGCGCTCGCCCGGCAGGGCCCGCGCGTGACCCGTGTTCCCGTGCGGCGGGCGACGGTTGCCGGTGTACCCGGCCGGCGCCTGGCCGATCGAGCTGCCCGGTGTGGGCGAACCCGTCGGACGCTCGTTGGGCCGGCGTCGGCCGCGATGGGACGCGCCACCACGGCCCGGCTGGCCGCCCTGGGATGCGGGATGCTGCCCACCGCGCTGCGGGTGACCGCCCCGACTCGAGGGCTGGCCGCCGCGCGACGCGAGCCGCTCGGCTCGTTCCGCCGGCGTGGAGCGCAGGCGGATCGGCTCGGGACGGATGTTCCGGTTGGGCTCGAAGCCCGCGATGGTCTCGGTCGGGATCGGGCGGCGCAGCAGGGCCTGGATGTCCATGAGGATCGCCCGCTCGTCGACGCACACGAGCGAGATCGCCTCGCCGTCCTTACCGGCGCGACCGGTGCGGCCGATCCGATGGACGTAGTCCTCGGCCACCATCGGCAGCTCGTAGTTGACGACGTGGGGCAGCAGCTCGATGTCGAGGCCGCGGGCGGCGATGTCGGTCGCGACGAGGATGGCCACGCGGCCACCCTTGAAGTCGCCGAGTGCCTTCACG
>DATDJA010000183.1:0-4790 GCA_036520795.1 Candidatus Limnocylindrales bacterium | reverse complement strand
GACCTCCAGGTCGCCCAGCAGGGCGTCGACCGTCTCCCGGTCCACCCCGGCCAGCAGCGAGATCTCACGCCTCGAGAGCGGCTTCTCGGCCACGAATAGCAGCGCCTCGAGCTGCGCCTCGGTGAGCTCGCCCGCGGTCGTGGGATCGTCGGCCTCACCGGCGGCGAGCTCGCCCGGCCCGACCGCCTCGAGCTCGGTCACGCGAACGACTCCAGCGACTCGTCGAGCGGCGTGTCCTCGTCGACGATGGCCTGTGACCCCGACGCAGCCCGTTCCGCCGCGGTCGTCCGGCGCGCCACGATCGGTCCCCACGGCTGCGCCTGCTCCACGACGATCTCGCGCCGCTTCATCAGCTCGAGCAGGGCGAGGAACGTGACCGCGACCACGACCCGGTCGCGCACGCCCTTGAGCAGGTCCTGGAGGACGACCGCCGGTGCCTCGCGGAGGGCCTCGCGGATGATCGCCGCCCGCGAGGTGAGCGTGACCGTCCGTCGGATCGTCTCGGGCGGCGGAGCCGGGGGCGGTGCGATCCTGGCGAGGCCGTCGAGCGCGAGGACCAGGATCGCCGGCGACAGCGGCTCGGCGGCCGGCGCCCGGGCGCCCGCCAGCCCCGCGGCACGGGCCGTCACGGACTCGCGATGGAACAGGGCGCCTCGTGCCGTCGCCGCGTCCAGGAGCGACGTGCCGGCGTCCCGGTAGGCGCGGTACAGGATCAGGCGGGCACGCAGCTCGGCCTCGGGGTCGGGGCCCTCGTCGGCCAGCGCGACCGGCCCGTCAACGGCCCGGCGCGGCAGCAGCGCCCGCGACTTGATCAGGATCAGCTGGCTCGCGACCGCGACGAACGCCGAGACGTGGCCCATGCGGTCCTCGTCGAGCGTCGCGAGGGCGTCGAGATAGGCGTCCGCGAGCGCGCCGAGGGGCACCGTGAGCACGTCGAGCTGGCGGGCCTCGATGAGCGAGAGCAGCAGCGCGAGCGGCCCGTCGAACGCGGGCAGGGTCACCCGGGTGGCCGCCTCCGGACGGCCGCCGTCGCCGAACGCGACCGAGGGCATCCCCGACAGCGCCATCAGGCGGCCTCGTCCGCGAGCTGGAACACGCGGCCGAACTCGGGGTCCCGGGGCTCGGACTGGTAGCGCACGAGGTCGACGGCGAACGGCGGCAGGCCGGCCGCCTCCACCATGGACGCCGACACCTCCGCGTGGTGGCGCAGGCGATCGAGGGCCACGCCCCAGCCCGGCACCCGCGCCGCGAGCGCGAGCACCCGCGGCCCGTACGCCTCGCCCAGGGACCAGGCCACCCGCGGGCCGACCCCGGTGTCGCCCTTCGCGCAGTCGTGCAGGAGCCCGGCCGCGAGCACGTCGCGATCGGTCACCCCGGATCTTCGCAGCGCGGCCACCACGTCGAGCCCGTGGCGGCGGTCGGCGACGTGCATCGCATCGAACAGGTCCAGCTCCGGCGGGTGCAGCCACGCCGTCAGCGCGGCTCGCTCGGCGGGGCTCACGCGGGCGACGAGGTGCAACCGGAACTGGCGGGCCTTACGCGCCCACCAGGACATCGGTGATCCCGTAGATGAGGCCGCCCAGCTGGCGGCTGAGCAGCAGGACGACCCCGAGCACGATGAAGATGCCGTACTGGGTCAGGAACGGACGGACCTGCCAGGCCTGGCGCGGCGAGAGGAACCGGTACAGCAGCGCCGAGCCGTCGAGCGGCGGGACCGGGATGAAGTTGAAGATCGCCAGCAGGACGTTGAACAGGACGAAGTTGTAGGCGACGAACCCCGGGAGGCCGCTGAGGTCCACGCCGGCCGCCAGGAGGATCCGGATGACGAAAGCGCCGAGGAGGGCCATCAGGAAGTTCGACGCGGGGCCTGCGAGGGCGACGAAGACCTCGCCGTTGCGGCGGTCGTGGAGGTTGGCCGGGTTGACGGGCGTGGGCTTGGCCCAGCCGACGATGAACCCGGTCAACGTGACCGAGAGAACCGTCATCAGGCCGCCCATCGGATCGAAGTGGACGATCGGGTTCAGCGTCAGGCGCCCGAACAGCTTGGCCGTCGC
This sequence comes from Candidatus Limnocylindrales bacterium, assembly GCA_036520795.1. Lineage (GTDB taxonomy): Bacteria > Chloroflexota > Limnocylindria > Limnocylindrales > CSP1-4 > CAIXZV01. Next base: position 2,736 of record DATDJA010000183.1, on the reverse strand, counting down.
GTCGCCCTGGAGGTAGGCCACGGCGGCGTGCGCGAACTCGTGGACCGGGAATGCGATCAGCAGGAAGATCGCGACGGTGATGAGCTCGGGAACAAGCTCTATCGGATTGAACACTCAGGCCTCGGGTGGTGGCGGAAGTCGCCCGTATCGTACCGGCCGCGCGGTCAGAGGCGGTCGAGCAGCGCTCGCTTGGACGCCTCGAAGGCCTCGGTCGAGATCTCCCCGGCCGCATGCCGGGCGGCGAGCCGGTCGAGCTCGGCCACGACGTCGACGGGTTTCGACCCTCCGGGCGGCGGCGGAGGCGGCGACGTGGGCGTTGGCGCGGGAGGCGAGGGTGGCATGGCGACAACGGCAGCCGGCTCGACGGGCCGCAGCGGCGGCGTCGTCGGGCGCGCGATGTCGACCTCGAGCTCGTGCTTGGCTTCGATCAGCGCCTTCTTGAACGACTTGGCGTCGCGCAGCATCTGCAGCCGCTCCATCCCGATCCCCGATGCCGTGACGACGTCGAGGTTGCCGAAGCCGAAGATCCGCCCGAGCCCCGACACCGTGAGCACCGCGTCGTTGATCCGGTCGAGCGAAGCGTCGGTCGCACGCTTGTTGATCACGCCCTCCACGTGGATGACGCGGCGGCTCGTGATGACGTACTCCTCGCCCCGGAACCGCAGCGCGGCCCGCGCGATGACCGCGAGCCCGAACACGAACAGGGCGAGCGTGAGGTAGCCGAGCGCGTCGAGGATCGGCGTGTCGCCCGAGACGTTGGCCCGGATCCACAACAGCAGCGTGCCCACGATGACCGCCAGGATCGCCCAGCGGGCCCGCCAGACCAGCACGAACCAGTGCTGCCGCCCGCGACGCACGAGACGCTCGTTCGGCGCCAGCAGCCCGTCGGCATAGCTCATCGATCGCCTCGCATGGTCGTCAGGCCCGCGGATGGGCGCGGGCGTAGACCTCGCGGATGCGCTCGCCGGTCAGGTGGGTGTAGAGCTGGGTCGTCGAGATGCTGGCATGCCCGAGGAGCTCCTGGACGACGCGCAGGTCGGCGCCGCCCTCGAGCAGGTGCGTCGCGAACGAGTGGCGCAGCGTGTGGGGCGACACCCGATCGCCGAGCCCCGCCGCCTCGGCTGCGGACTTGACCACCGACCAGGCCTGCTGGCGGCTCAGGCGCCGGCCTCGCGGGGCGATGAACAGCGGCGTCGTCGGGCCGTCGGGGACGCCCGCGGCGGCGAGCCACTCCGCGCGCGGCCAGGCGAGGTACCGGGCCAGCCAGTCCATCGCGACGTCGCCGACCGGCACGACACGCTCGCGGTCGCCCTTCCCGATCACGCGCACCCACGCCGACTCGAGCCTGACCGCGCCCAGATCCAGTCCGAGCGCCTCCGACACGCGCAGCCCCGCGGCGTACAGGACCTCGAGCAGCGCCCGGTTGCGGACGCGCAGCGCGTCGGTCGCCGTCGGCTCCGCCCCCGGGTCCCCGCCCGCCGCCTCGAGCAGCCGCTCGACCTCGTCCACCGTGAGGGTCTCGGGCAGCAGGCGTGGCTGGCGGGGCAGCTCGAGGTGCGCCGCGACGTCGACGTCGATCAGGCCATCGCCGAACGCGAACCGGTAGAAGCCGCGGATCGCAGCGGCGCGCCGGCGGAGGCTCGTCGGGGCGAGCCCCGGGTCGTTGGGCCGGCCACGGCGGGCGCGGGCGGCGAGGTACCCCTGCGCGACCTCCGGCCCGGCCGACCAGCGCGCCGCCGCGCCGCGACTCGAGGCGAAGTCGGCGAGATCCCCGCGATAGGCCCGGATCGTCGCGTCGGCGACGCCACGCTCGACCCTCAGGTACGTGAGGTAGTCCTCGATCGCCCGGTCGAGGCGGTCGGCGTCGGACGCGGTCGCCGTCACGCTCAGACGGGCGCGTCGGCCAGGCGGCCAACGCGCCACGCCTCGGCACGATCGAGCAGCTCGCGCGCCGACAGCCGCGCCGCGTCGCCGCCCGCGGTGCCGCCGATCATCTGGGCGAGCTCATCCTCGCGCTCGTCGCGCTCCAGCCGGGTGACGTCGGTCACGGTGCGGCCGTCGCGCTCCCGCTTGGCGATCCGGTAGTGGGCGTCGGCGTAGGCGGCGATCTGGGGCAGGTGGGTCACGCACAGCACCTGGTGGTCGCGCGCCAGCGCCCACAGGCTGCGCGCTACCGGGTCTGCGCTGCGACCGCCGATTCCCGTGTCGATCTCGTCGAACACGAGCGTCGGCGTGTCGTCGACCTCGGCCAGCACCTGCTTCACGGCCAGGGCGACCCGCGACAGCTCGCCGCCCGACGCGATGCGCGCCAGCGGTCTCGCCGGCTCGCCCGCGTTGGGTCGGAACGTGAAGACAACGGTGTCGATGCCGGTGCCGTCGAACGCGACGGCATCCCCGTCAACCTCGACCGCCGGGTCATCACGCGCGGCCGGCCGCCGGCCGAGGGCGACGTCGAAGGCGTCGGCCGGGAAGCCGAGCTCGACCAGCACCGCGCCAACCGAGGCCGCGAGCCCGGTTGCCGTCTCTGCCCGCCGGATCGACAGGCTCGCCGCCGCATCGGCGACCTCGAGCAGGAGGCGCGCGTCATCGGCGGCACGCCTCGCGCGCTCGTCCTCGAGCCCCCGCAGTCGCTCGGCCTCGGCCGTCGACCGTTCGCCATGCTCGATGACGGTCGTCTCGTCGTCGCCATACCGCCGCAGGAGCCGATGGATCTCGCCCAGGCGCTCCTCGAGCCGC
>DATDJA010000182.1:0-8217 GCA_036520795.1 Candidatus Limnocylindrales bacterium | reverse complement strand
CCACGGCACGTGGTCGGACGGGCCGACGTGGATGTCGTCATCGGCCAGGTCGTAGTCGAGCATGCTCGTGACGGCGTTGGTCTTGCTGATCTTCTTGGACTCCAGCCGCTCGCGCTCGAGCATGTTCAGGAAGTCCGTGTTGCCGCCGAAGTTCAGCTGGTAGGTTCGGTCGAGGCGTACGCCGCGATCCATGAACAGGCGGGTGAGAACGCGGTGCGTGATCGTGGCGCCAACCTGGCTCTTGATGTCATCGCCGATAATCGGCAGGCCTTCCTCGGCGAAGCGGCGCTGCCAATAGGGCTCACGGCCGATGAACACCGGGATCGCGTTGATGAAGCCGACTCCCGCCTTCAGCGCCTGCTCGACGTACCACTTCGTGGCTTCCTCGCTCCCGACCGGGAGGTAGGAGACCATGACGTCGACCTGGCGCTCCTTCAGGATCCCGACGACGTCTGCCGTGGGTCCGGGCGCCTTCTCGATGATCTGAGAGAGGTACTTGCCCAGGCCGTCGTGGGTCATGCCGCGATCGACCTTGACGCCGAGGTGGGGCACGTCCATGAACTTGAACGTGTTGTTCTGGCCCGAGTAGATCGCCTCGGAGAGGTCCTTGCCGACCTTCTCCTTGTCGACGTCGAACGCCGCCACGAATTCCACATCGCTGATGTGGTAGTCGCCCAGCTGGACGTGCATCAGTCCCGGTACGAAGTCGCCGGCCTTCGCGTTCTCGTAGTAGTAGCGGCCCTGCACGAGGCTGCTCGCGCAGTTGCCGACGCCGACGATGGCGACGCGGATCTTCTTGCCCCGCGCCTTGGGCTCCCCGTGGCCGTTGTTGCCGTTCTTGCTCACGTGCTCCTGCTCCATGGTGCTGCGATTACCCCTGTTCCTGCTTTGATGCCTGGTTGATGGTCACGACGATCCGCTGGATGACGGTGATCGTCGCGAGGATGGCGATCAGCCCGAGGGCCGCCTCGAGGACGACGAGGCCGGTCGGGACATCCGCGCCCGTGGCGCTGGTGCCGAAGACCCCGGCCCCGATCAGCCCGATGGTAAGGATGACGATACGCACCTCGCGAGGTGCGAGCCCGATGTTGGCCATGCCGGTCCCCGACGTGAAGCCGAGGCTCTCCGCCTTGGCCCGCGTGTAGCTGACCATGAACGCCGCGACCATCGCCACGCCGGTGAGGATGGCCGGCAGGTACTGGCCGAGCTCCAGGGCGCCCCACAGGATGCCCACGTAGACGACCCCTTCGCCCCAGCGGTCGAACACCGAGTCCATGAACGCGCCGAGCTTGCTGACCTTGTTGGTCGCACGTGCGAGCGCTCCATCGAACAGGTCGAACACGCCGCCGAAGACGACGAGGAGACCGGCGATGATCCAGGCCTGGGCGCCGGCGGCGACCGCCGCGACGCACGCGATCAGGAAGCCGATCACGGTCAGGGCGTTGGGCGACAGGCCGAGGCGGCCGAGGCCGACGGCGATCGGGGTCATGAGGCCGCGGACACGCGACCGGGTCTCGGGCGATACGAACGAGCCGCTCACGAGACGGCCTGGCCGGTGCCGGTGGCCTCGTCGAGGCCGAGCGCGCGCGCCTGGCGGCTCGCGAACGACGCGAACGCCTCGGGGACGATGGTGTGCACCGTTTCCCGGCCCTGCCGGCGCGCGGTGACGAGACCGACCTCGCGCAGCTTGCCCAGGTGCCACGACACGAGCGGCTGCGAAAGCCCGACGTGGGCGATGAGCTCGCTCACGGTCGCGGGGCCGTCCGCCAGCCGGCGCACGATCCGCAGCCGGTTGGCGTCGGCGAGCACCTTGTGGACGCGACGGATCTCGCGCAGGTCGTCGGGGACCTCGACGACGGACGCGATCGTGGTGCGGATGTGGGCTGGCGAGGGAGACACGGCGGTAACGGGGACTCTTGGTGCAGGGAACCGACGCGTTGGATCAACGGCCGTTTATATCAATCGCCGTTGATACTACGTGCGCCCGATGGCCGTTGTCAACGGGATTCGCTCAACGCAGGATCTCGACGACGTCGCCGTCCAGGACCAGATGCTCACGACCGACGCGCTGGCCTTCGAACTTCGCCGACGGGCCCCAGATCCGCGCGCCGGCGCAGGCCTCGGCGAGATCGTGGTGGACGGCGTCGGCCACGTCGATCACCGTCGCCGGCGGGTGCAGCGCCAGCGGCTCGTCGTCGGTGGTCCCGTTGGCCCGGAGGCGGACGCGGATGAGCCCGGTCAGCCGCCAGGCCTCCTGGCAGAACGCGTCCAGGGACGCCTCGTCGAGGATGGAGACCGCTAACACGAGCAGCTCGGGGAAGGCCGCGGCCAACCGCTCGACCGCGTCGGTGGGCGCCTCATCGGCGCGCGTCGCTGCGATGAACGCGGGCTTCTCGATCCCCGCCGTGGCGACCTCGTCGAGGACGACGCGGAGCTCGTGTGGATCGCTCCCCGCCCGTGCGCAGTACACGATCGCGTCCGCGGCCCGCAGCACGCCCAGGAGGGCCCTGCCGCCGCCGCGATCGTCGTTGGCGCCCTCGATCAGGCCCGGGATCTCGACCAGCTGGACCAGCACCCCGCCGATGCGCGTGAGCGCGGGCACCGGCCGGAGGGTCGTGAACGCGTAGTCGCCCGTGCGGATCTGGATCTCCGACAGCGCCTGGAGCACGGACGACTTGCCGACGTTGGGCGGCCCGACGAGCGCGATCTGCGCCGCACCCTCGCGGCGGACGGCGATCGAGTCGCGGTGGACCGCCGACGACCGGACGCGCGTGTCCTCGATCTCGGCCATGAGCGCCTTGCGCAGGTCCGCGTACGGCCCGTTCTTGTAGTCCGGGAGCTCGTCGAGCAGGGCGCGGACCTCGCGGATCCGCTCCCGCCCCTCCTTGCCGACCAGCCTGCGCTTCGCCACCTGTGCGAACGTGCGATGCGGCATGGGCATCGCCATCTCCTTCCGCTGTGCGGGGAACGCGAGGCCGCGCCGGGCGCTCGGGCACCGGCTGTTGTGGCTCGCGTCTCGACCCGCCCCTTCCTCCGACGCTGGGTGAGGAAGGGGCCGATCAGCCTGTCTGACAGGAGATGGTGGCGTACCAGGCGGGGTTCATCGGACCGGCAGCCTACACCGCGACCCGATCCGTGGTCCACCCCTACACTCGCGCCCGTGGAACCGCTCTCGCGCCGCGACCGCATCGTCCTGCTCGCCGTCATGGGCACCGGCGTGTTCCTGGCGGGCCTCGAGCTCATGGTCACGGCCGTCGCCCTGCCCGCGATCGTCGCCGACATCGCCGGCTGGACGCGCCTGCGCGAGGCCTCGTGGATCATCAACGGGTACCTGCTCGTGTCCGTGGTCACGATGCCGCTGGCCGGGCGCATGGCCGACCTGTGGGGCACGCGCCGACTGTTCCTCGGCGCGCTCGCCGTGTTCACGCTGGGCAGCCTGCTGGCCGGCATGGCGCCGACGCTCGAGCTGCTGATCGCGGCACGGCTCGTCCAGGCGGTGGGTGGCGGCGCGCTCATCCCCGTGGCCACTTCCGGGGCGTCGCACCTGTTCCCGGGCGCCGGACGTCCGCGCGCCCTGGGCGTCGTCGCGTCGCTGACGTTCCTGGGCATGGCCGCCGGACCGTTCCTCGGCGCGGCGATCCTGGGTGCCGTCCATCCGGCGGCGGCCTTGTCGCAGCTGGGCGTCGATCCCGCGACGCTTCCCGGCAGCCTGCTCGTGCCCGCGTGGCGCTGGGTGTTCTACGTCAACGTGCCGATCGGGATCATCGCCCTCGTTGTCGCGTGGGCGGCCAGCAGCGGCTGGGAGACGCCGCGCCGGCCGGGCCGCCTCGACATCGTCGGCGGCCTCCTGTTCTCCGCGTTCCTGGTCGGCGGGCTCGGGGCGCTGACGCTGCTCGGAAGCCAGGCTGAACCGGCGTCGGACGGACCGGACCCGACGGTCGTCGCGGCGGTGCTGGCCGTCGTCGCGATCGTCACGGGCGTGGCCTCGGTCATGCGCGGGCTGCGGGTCCGCGACCCGTTCCTCGACCCGCGGCTGTTCCGGCACGCGGGCTTCGCCTCGGCGACGGCCGTGTCCCTGCTGACCGGGTACGGCCTGGCCACCGCGATCGTCGGCGCCGCGGTGTTCGTCGACCGGGTGCTGTACGGCGGCCCCGACGAGCAGCGCCTCGCGCTCGGCGCCCTCGCGGGGGCGACGGCCGTCGGCGCCCTGTCGTCGGGATTCATCGTGCGGGTCGTGTCGCTGCGGCTGGTGACGCTGGCCGGCCTCAGCGCGTCGATCGTCGCACTGGTCGTGATGTCGGGCTGGACGACGGCCACCCCCGTCGGCGCCGCGGCGCTCGCGCTCGCGGTGTTCGGCCTCGGCTTCGGGGCCACCGTCACGCCCCGCTCGACGGCCGCCGTCGCGGCGGTGGGCCGCGAGGCCTACGGGATGGCCGCGTCCACCGTGACCGTGGCGCGGATGGTGGGCATGGCCATCGGGCTCGCGATTCTCACGGCCTACGGCTCGACGACCATTGACCGCCTCTACGACCAGGTGTACGCGACCGCCGACTCCTACAAGGCCTACATCGCGCCGTCCCTCCAGGACCGGCCACTGCGCGATGGCCTCGTCATCGAGGCCCTCGAGAACTGGGCGGCGGGCGAGGCGGCCGAGATCATGGTCGGCGTGTTCCTCGTGGCCGCCGTGGTGACGGCGCTCGCGATCCCGCCGTCCCTGCTCCTCGATCGTCGGCGTATGCTCGGCTCGACCGGGCCCGTCCAGACGCCGGACGATGCCGCAGGCGCCCCGAGCGGAGCCACCGACGCCGATGCAGGAAGCGATCCCGACCTCGAGCTCCCGGTCATCGGCGGAGCCTGATCCGGCCACGCTCGACCCGCTGGTGGTGCGTGGCTGTTCGTGGACGAACGGTGTCAGCCGCGCCTTCGAGGGCATCGACGAGCTGAAGGCCGTTCTCGCGGACAGGGAGTCGCGTGTCTGGGTCGACGTCACGGCCCGACCGGAGGCCCCGGTGGACGCGATCACCCAGCTGCTCGACCTCCACCCGCTGATCGCGTCGGACATCGGCGAGCGCAACCATCGCGCCAAGGTCGCCGAGGTCGAAGGGGCGATCCACGTCGTGATGTTCTGGATCGCGTATGCCGGCGCGGTGACTGAGCTCGAGGTCGACATCGTGCTGGACAAGCGGTCGCTGCTGACCGTCCACGAGCCCGGTTTCGACCCGTTCGCGCTGCCGCAGCTGCGCGGCGACGGCTCGGGGCTCCTGAAGCGCGGGCCGGACTTCCTGCTGTATGCGATCACCGACGGCATCGTCGACGCCTACTTCCCGGTCCTCGACTCGCTCGAGGACGAGATCGATGAGATCCAGGACGATGTCATCGCTCGGCCGACCACGTGGACGCTCGAGCGCCTGTTCGCGATCAAGCGCGAGCTCATCGGCCTGCGGCGCGCGATCTCGCCGGCGCGCGAGATCTTCAACCAGCTGACCAACCGGGACCAGGGGCTGATCGCTCCCGAGCACATCGTCTACTTCCGCGACGTCTACGACCACCTGATCCGCGTCACGGACGAGCTCGACACGGACCGGGAGCTGGTGGCGGGCACGCTCGAGGTCTACCTGTCCACGGTCAACAACAACCTCTCGACCATCATGAAGCGACTGACAGGCGTCACGGTCATCCTGGCCGGCATCGGCGCGGTCGCCGGCATCTTCGGGATGAGCGAGGCCGGGTCGGCCCTGTCGAACGGGGAGGGCGCTGGGTTCTGGGCGATCTCGGGCCTCGTGGTGCTCGGAGCGGCCATGACCGCGATCTTCCTGCGGCGCATCGACTGGATCTAGCCGACCGCGCCTACTGGCAGTTGACCGGCTTCGCCTTGGGGTGCGCGTCCCTGGGGTCCGCGTCCCCGACCGAAAGCAGGAGCGCCTTGACCTGTGTCTTGCCCGGTGTGCCCTTCGGGCCCTCGGACGTCTGGAGCCAGAGCTGCTCCGTGTCGGCGGCGAACGCCGCGTCGAGGCTGAGCTGGTGCAGCAGCACCTTGCGGATCTCGAACAGGTAGAGCTTGTCGTCGCTCGTGTAGAGCTGAACGATCATGCCCAGCATCTTGGCGGGCTGGTGCTTGGCGATCGCGTTCTCGTAGATCGGGCCGAACATGCCGTCGCGAGCGTGGGCGAACAGGTAGGTCGCGATGCCGCGCCCCGGTTGGCCCAGGTCCACGAGCGGCTTGCCCAGGTTGTCGATGTACATCGCGACGTTGCAGAACGGATAGCCGTTGGGTCCCGCGACGACGGGGAGGTCGATCTTGAGGGCCGGGATCACGACGCGCGTCGCGTGCGCCGGTTCGCCCGATCCCGACGGCTTGGGCGTCGCCGTCGCCGTCGGCTCGGCACTCGATCCGTCCGACGGCGACGGCAGGTCGCCGGATGCCGGGGCGCTGGGGGCGTCCGACTGCTCGACCGTCGTCGGCGACTCCTCGAGCACCGTGCCTGCGGTGGTCGGGTCGGCGTAGGAGAGCAGCCCCGCGACGATGAGGACGACGCCCAGCGCCGTGAGCAGCGCGGGCAGGAGCCGCGTGCGGGCGATGGAGACGATGCTGGTGGGACGAGGGGCCATGGCGCGCCATCGTAGTCGAGCGCGGCCGGGTCCGCCTTCGACCGGGTGGTACTGGTACGCTCGCTGCCGATGGGCGGCAAGACGGCGATTGCGGCGGGCCTGATCATGGGTGTCGCCGTCGGGGCGGTGTCCCTGGGCGGAATCGTGTACCTGGCGCCCAACCTGCCGCCGATCGCGACACCGGTGCCGGTCACGCCGGCCCCATCGGCCTCGGAGGCCCCGTCGCCTTCGGCCGTGCCCTCGCCTTCGCCTGCCCCATCGGCGTCGGCTCCAGGCTCCGCATCTCCGGCGACCTCGTCGGCCGCACCTTCGACCTCGCCGGAGGCGTCGGGCTCAGCCGAGCCATCGGGATCGCCCGGCCCTTCGACCCCCGCCGAGGGTGCGCTGTTCGGGATCGACCAGGACGAGCTGCCGGACGTGACCGTCACGCCCCAGAGAAACGAACCGGCCGCCTAGCCGCCGACCTGTCCGACGGCCGCGGCCGCCCGCCCGACGATCTCGAGCATCGTGGTCGGGAACAGCCCGAGGGCGATCGTCATCACCGTCGCGACCGCCAGGCCGGTCCACACCAAGCGCCCGTGCCGCAGGCCCGGCTGCTCGGTCGTGGGTTCGCGCATGAACATGTAGACGACGACACGCAGGTAGTAGAACGCCGCGATCGCCGCGTTGAGCACAGCGATCACGGCGAGCACGTTGAGCCAGCCGCCCGCCTCGACGGCCGCGAGGATCACGTAGAACTTGCCGAAGAACCCGGCGGTCGGCGGGATCCCGGTCAGCGACAGCAGGAACAGGGTCATCAACAGCGCGAGGGTCGGCTCTCGCCGGATCAGCCCGGCGAAGGTCGACAGGTTGCTGGTCACGCCGGTTCGCTTCTGGATCGCCGCGATGACCGCGAACGCGCCGAGGTTCATGAACGCGTACGCCGCCCCGTAGTACAGGAGGCCGGACATCCCCTGCTCCTGCCCCGCCCCGAATGCGGCGAACCCGACCAGCATGTAGCCCGTGTGCGCGATCGACGAGTACGCGAGCATCCGCTTGACGTTGTCCTGGGCCAGCGCCACGAGGTTGCCAAGGGTCATCGTCAGGCCGGCCAGGACCATGATCACGATGTTCCAGTCCGCGGCCAGCGGTCCGAGGGCGTCCGCGAACAGCCGGATGATCAGCGCGAACGCCCCGATCTTGGGCCCGACCGAGAGGTAGCCGGTGACCGGCGTTGGCGAGCCCTGGTAGGCGTCGGGCGTCCAGTAGTGGAACGGCACGGCGGCGATCTTGAAGGCCACGCCGGTGGTCATGAACGCGAGCCCGAGGCCCAACGCCGGCGCCAGCGGCGCGCCGCCCGTGACGATGTCCGCCAGCGCGTCGGAGACGCCCGCGATCCGCGTAGTGCCGGTCATGCCCCACACGAACGCGAGCCCGAACAATAGGATGGCGCTCGAGAACGACCCGAGCAGGAAGTACTTGATCGCCCCTTCGGTCGAATAGCCGTCCGACTTGTGGTAGCCGGCCATCACGTATCCGGGCAGGACCATGAGCTCGAGGCCCAGGAACAGCACCAGCAGGTCCGCGGAACCGGCGATCAGCATGGCGCCCGACATCGCGAAGATCAGG
>DATDJA010000181.1:0-4007 GCA_036520795.1 Candidatus Limnocylindrales bacterium | reverse complement strand
TGTTCGACCAGGCGAAGCGCAACAGCCCGTGCATCGTGTTCGTGGACGAGATCGACGCGGTCGGGCGCCAGCGCGGCGCCGGTCTCGGCGGCTCGCACGACGAGCGCGAGCAGACCCTCAACCAGATCCTGGTCGAGATGGACGGCTTCGACACGAACACGAACGTGATCGTCGTCGCCGCCACGAACCGGCCGGACGTCCTCGACCCGGCCCTCCTGCGGCCCGGCCGCTTCGACCGCCAGGTCATCCTGGACCGCCCGGACATGAAGGGCCGCCTTGCGATCCTCAAGGTCCACACCAAGGGCAAGCCGCTCGACAAGAACATCGCCGTCGAGGAGGTCGCGCGCCAGTCGCCCGGCTTCTCCGGCGCCGACCTCGCAAACCTCGTCAACGAGGCGGCGATCCTCGCCGCGCGCCGGAACAAGAAGGTCATCGGGATGAACGAGTTCTCCGAGGCCCTCGAGCGCATCGTCGCCGGCCCGGAGCGCAAGAGCCGCGTCATCAGCGACGAGGAGAAGCGGATCATCGCCTACCACGAGGGCGGCCACGCCGTCGTGCAGCGGATCCTGCCCAAGTGCGATCCGGTCGCCAAGGTCACGGTCATCAGCCGCGGCATGGCGCTCGGCTACACGATGGCCCTGCCCACCGAGGACCGCTACCTGCAGAGCAAGTCCGAGTTCGAGGACAAGATCGCGGGCCTGCTCGGCGGCAACGTCGCCGAGCGGATCGTGTTCGGTGATACGACCACGGGCGCCAGCAACGACATCGAGAAGGCGACCGACCTCGCGCGCCGCATGGTGACCGAGTTCGGCATGAGCGACCGGCTGGGTCCGCTCTCGTTCGGGAAGCGCGACGAGCTCGTGTTCCTCGGCCGCGAGATCGGCGAGCAGCGCAACTACTCGGACGACGTCGCGAAGCAGATCGACGAGGAGGTGCGGGCGATCATCGACCGCGCCTACGAGCGGGCGACCGAGACCCTGACGGCCCACCGCGACCGGCTCGACCGCCTGGCGGAGAAGCTGATCGCCGAGGAGACCGTCGACACGGAGGGCTTCGAGCAGCTGTTCGACGACCTGCCGCCCAAGCCGACGCGCCAGGCGGGGATCCCCCGCGTGATCGCGCCCGGCACGGACGGCGGCACCACCAGCGGCCCGGCGGCCCCGGCGCCCAACCCCTCGCCCCAGCCGGCCTGACCCGGCGACCCACTCGACACCCACGGAGGGCGGACCACACGGTCCGCCCTCTGCGCGTTAACGGGCCACCCGGCGCTGCGCGCGAGCGCGCTACGATCGGTCGCGTCCCGCCGTGCCGCAGGAGCCACGATGACCGAGCCCAGTCCCGCGCCCGTCGCCGGCCCCATCGATCCGGCCATCGAGGCGGCGCTGCAGGCGTCGCTCGACGCGCGGATCGAGTCGCTCCTCGAGATCGCGCGGATCCCGAGCGTGTCGTCGCTCCACGAGCACAGCGCCGACATGGTCGCGACGGCGGAGTGGATCGCGAACCGCCTGCGCGGGCTGGGGGCGACCGAGGTCGAGGTCATCGCGACGCCGCTGCACCCGATCGTCTACGGTCGGATCCACGAGGCTCCCGGTGCGCCCACGGCGATCGTGTACTGCCACTACGACGTCCAGCCCGTCGACCCCCTGGACCTGTGGGAGCACCCGCCGTTCGAGCCGTTCGTTCGCGACGGCCGGTTCATCGGCCGCGGCGTGGCGGACGACAAGGGGCAGTTGGTCATGCACCTGGCCGCCCTCGAGGCGCTGCGGTCGGTCGGACGGGCACCCGCGGTGAACCTGACGTTCGTGTTCGAGGGCGAGGAGGAGTTCGGGTCGCGCAGCTTGGAGGCGTGGATCCCCGACAACCGCGACCGGCTCCAGGCGGACGCCGTGATCATCAGCGACACGGGGTTCTTCGCGGGCAACCTGCCGGCGATCACGACCAGCCTGCGCGGCATCATGTATGCCCAGATCGACGTGGTGCTGTCGCCGGTCGACCTCCACTCGGGCGGCTACGGCGGCGTGGTCCAGAACCCGGCCAACGCCCTCGCTTCGATCATCGCCGCGCTCAAGGGCCCGGACGGTCGCGTCCGGATCCCGGGCTTCTACGACGACGTCGTCCCGCTCACGGCGGACGAGCGCGCCGCGATGGCCGCGCTGCCGTTCGACGACGAGACGTACCGCGCGGAGATCCCCGTGTCGGAGCTGGTCGGCGAGGCCGGCTGGACGACGCTCGAACGGCGGGCCACGCGCCCGACGCTCGACGTGAACGGCATCTGGGGCGGGTTCCAGGGTGAAGGCGCGAAGACGATCATCCCGGCCCACGCGCACGCCAAGGTGTCGACCAGGCTCGTCTCCGACCAGGACCCGGTTCGCGTATACGAGGCCCTGCGCGACCATGTCGCCGCCGTCGCGCCGCCCGGGGTCACCGTCACGACCAACTACGTCCACGGCGGCCGCCCCAGCCTCACTCCTTCGGACCACCCGGCGACGCTGGCGGCGTCGCGGGCGCTGCGCGCGGTCTACGACGTCGATCCCGTACTGATCCGGGAGGGCGGCTCCATCCCGGTGACCGCGGTCTTCGAGCACGATCTCGGGCTGCCCGTCGTCCTGCTCGGCTTCGCGCAGCCGGCCTGCAACGCCCACGCTCCCAACGAGTGGTTCCTGGTCGAGAACTTCGAGCAGGGCACCCGCGTCATCGTCCGTCTGTGGGACGAGCTGGCAGCGGCGTTTCGGGCGACCGAACCGGCCTGAGGTGCGTGCGCGCACCCCGTACCTTCGGCCCATCGGGCGCACCGTGTCGGGTCACTGTGCGCCAAAAACCCGGTGCTAGGATGCAACTCACGGCTATCGCTGGAGGAACACAAAGCACGTGACGACGGAGACCGGGGAAGCGGCGAAGGCCACCTGGCGTCTCGAAGGCCCGAACGGGAGCATGGCGCCTCGGTCGGCGATCGAGGTGCTGGTCGACCTCAACGACAAGGTGACCACCGGCAAGGTCGGCGAGTACCAGCCCGTCCCCCTCGGGTTCACACCGCTCGACAAGACCATCGGCACGGGCCTGCGCGCGGGTGAGCTCCTGCTCATCGGCGGTGCCCAGGGCACCGGCAAGACGACGATGGCCCTCCAGATGGCGCGCAATGTGGCGTCCGGCGGCCAGGCCAACGTGCTCTATATCTGCTTCGAGCACGACGAGCTCTACCTGCTCAACCGGCTGATCGCCGCGGAGTCGGCGCTCGCCCACCTGCCGCACAAGACCGGCGCGATCAAGATCCAGGATGTCCGCAAGGAGATCCTGGGCACCTGGATGGCCGAGGGCGGCGGTGCCGCCCAGCTCGCGGCCAATCCGCGTCTGCGCCCGTCGCTGGACCGGATCGCCCGTTATGGGCAGAACCTGTTCCTGCTGCGAGGCAGCCAGACCGCGAGCACCATCGACGGCATCCGCGAGCTGATCAACCAGCACCGCGAGCTCTCGGGCGACCGCCGGCTGATGGTCGTCGTCGACTACCTCCAGAAGGTGCCGGTGATCCCGGAGCCGTTGACCGAGAGCGAGAAGGTCACGTTCGTCGTGAACGGCCTCAAGGACATCGCGCTCTCGATGGACGTGCCGATGATCGCCATCGTCGCCGCGGACAAGGAAGGTCTCAAGGCGTCGCGCCTGCGCAACTACCACCTGCGCGGGTCGTCGGCGATCAACTACGAGGCCGACATCATCCTGATCCTGAACGAGAAGTACCAGATCGTTGCCAAGGTGAACATCGAGTTCAACCCGTACCAGGCGCAGCGGTTCCGTGACTGGGTGATCCTCTCGGTCGAGAAGAACCGCGGCGGCCAGGACCAGGTCGACCTCGAGTTCGAGAAGCACTTCGAGTTCTCCTGCTTCGACCCGAACGGGCGGACGGTGCAGGAAAAACTGATCGAGGAACGCTTGTACAACGATTAGCGCTGCTGATCCGCGCCATCTGCGGCGTTGGCAGCTGCGGTGCTCGCTCACGCACCTTTGAGTGCGCT
>DATDJA010000180.1:0-4247 GCA_036520795.1 Candidatus Limnocylindrales bacterium | reverse complement strand
TCCGCGTCGTGGGTCATGCTGGCCAGTGGGGCGCCCTGAGCGTCCGCGTCGGAGGTCGGCGGCGACGACGGCAGGGTCCAGCAGAACCCGGCCGCGATCAGGTAGCAGGCGGCGACGATCAGGATCAGCGCGGGGGCACCGACGAGCGTGACCACGATCGGCCCAAGGAGCGCGAACCCGAGCGCGAACGCGGCGTTGACCGTCAGCGTGAACACGCCGTTCGCGGCCAGCAGCTGCCGTCGCGGGACGAGGAACGGGATCATCGCCGCCTCGGCCGGCCCGAAGAACACGGTGATCGTCGAGACCGCGACGTTGAGCACGAGGATCGCCGCCAGCGTCTCGCCGGCGAGGAAGGTCAGGACGAACGCCGCTGCCCGCAGCACGTTGGTGAGGATCAGGATCTTGCGGCGGTCGAACCGGTCGACGTACACGCCGGCGACCGCCGTGAACAGGACCGCGGGCAGCAGGAACGTGAGGATCAGCAGGCTGACCGCCGTGTTCGACTTGGTCGCCTGGAGGATGATCACGGTCAGGCCATAGATGACCATGTTGCCGCCGATCTGGGTGAACGCCTGGGCGAGCCAGAGCAGCAGGAACGGGCGGTTGCGGAAGACGTCGAGGGCGGACGTCTCCTGCTCGTCGCCGCCGTCTGCACCGTTCGGCGCGACGGCGGCGGCGTCGACCGGGTGAGGCTTCACGGGCGCCGCGGCGCGACGGCGGCGCTCAGGTCCGGATCACCGCGCTGGACGACCTCGACGCTGCGGCGCTCCAATGCGGGACGATCGACGAGCACGTGGCGGTTGCAGGTGGTGCAGCGAATGCCGATGTCGGCGCCCAGCCGGTCGATCAGCCAGGTGTCGCCGCCACACGGATGGCGGCGCCGGAGCCGCACGACGTCGCCCAACAGCAGCGGGAGCACCGGGTGGCCTGACATCGCCCGGCAGGGTAGCAGAGGGTGGCCAAGCCCGGATCGTGCGGCCTCGGGTGAGCCGCCTCCTACAGCCGCGGCCGGCCGAGGACCGGCGCAAGGGTCCGGTCCGTCGCCGGGACGCTCACCAGGTCCTCCGCCGTGACGGTGACGATGATCTCGGGGAACCGCGCACCGAGCTGTGCGATGGGCCCACCCGCCCGGGTCAGCGACCCGGCCAGGGTCTGGGGCTGCCCGACCGCGACGATGTCGACGGGGGTCTCCAGCGGCAGTCCGCCGACCATGACGTTGCCGGCAGGCCCGTTGGGCACGTCGCCGGCGACGATCCGGACGGGCCCGATCGCGATCGCCTCGGCACCGGCGTTGCGCAGCTCGTTGAGGAGCTGTTCGAGGGCGTCCCCCGGGATCTGGCCCGTGACGGTGACCCGGATCCCCGTGCCGGTCACGCCGACCCGCCCCGACCAGCCGAGGACGCGGTTGAGGTCGGCGCGGATCTGGACCGCCGACGTGTCGCCCCGCTCCACCGCGGTGGCGACGGCATCGTGCTGCTGGTCGAGCGTCCGGATCTCCTCCCGCAGCTGGTTGTTGCGGGTCGTCAGGTTGGCGACGAGCTCGGTGAGCTCCTGGACCGACAGTCCGTTCAGGCCCTGGTCGGCGGCCTGTGAACGCAGCTGGACGACGACGAGGAACCCGAGCACGAACAGGACGCAGCCCAACGCGATGCGGCTCGACCAGCGGCGCATCAGGGGGCCGCCGATGACGCGGGCGAGGTCGCCGGGCGCCCGTAGCGGAGGTTCACCGATCCGGCGTAGGCCGGCAGATCCACCGCCTCCGGCGTCGCGTAGTCAACCCCGATCCCGAACGTCTGCGCCCGCGCCCGGATAAAGTCGACGAAGCCCGGCGAGGCCGTCAGGCGCTCGAGCATGTCGGGCGGTCCGATCGCCGACACCTGGTACGGCGGCGCCACGTAGGCGGAGTTCGCGAGGACGGAGCCGCCGATGTCGACGATCGCCGTCGCGACCGTCACCCGCTCGTTGTTGACAGCCACGCCCTCGGCACCCGCGAGCCACAGCTCCTCCACGACAGCCAGCACGTCGTGGCCCGAGACCAGGTAGTCGCGCTCGTCGTCGCCCTGGGCGACCGGCGCGGACGAATCCGAGAGCTGGATCACGAGCCCAGGTCCGGTCAGCGCCGCGAGGCCGGCCGCGATCCGCGCGTCCTGCAGCTGCCCGTTGAGGTCGCTGGCGACCGTCGTGCCGCCCTGCCCCGCGGCCTCGAGGGCGCCGATGGCCGCCCGGGTGTCGAGGATCTGCTGTTTGAGACCGTCCTGCTGGGCCTGGAGGTCGAGCGCGGTGGCCACCAGTGGCGTCCGCTCCTGGCTCGTGATCCGGATCCGCGGTCCCTCCGACGCGAGCTGGGCGGCGATCAGGAAGCCGAGGGCGAGCAGTGCGACGCCGAGCGTGACCTGCCAGGTGGGGATGGCCCGGACGCGCGCCGCCAACGTCGCCACTCAGGCGCTCCGGCCGCGCCGCTGCGCGATGACGAGGACCGCGAGGACGCCCACCACGAGGATCGCCAGGACGATCAGCACCGGACCGTACGACGGCGCCTCGGACGATCCCGCGGTCGATCCCGGCGCGGGACTCAACGCGGCCCGCGACGCGGCCACGCCCGTGTCCACCGGCGCCGCCGGGGTCGCCGCCGAGCCCGCCGTTGGCGCGGGGCCGCTCCACCCCGACGGCAGCGGGCCGGGTGGCGCCGGCTGCGGACCGTACTGCTGCGGCTCCGACGCACCCAGGTCGTCGAGCCAGCCGGCCTGGAACGCGGCGAGGTCCAAGCCGAGTGCGCGGGTGAACGCCTCGTCGTCGGTGAGGCCGTCCGCATAGGCGGTGACCAGGGCGACGACCGCGTCCTGCCCCTTCTCGCGCACGAGATAGTCGATGGCCGAGACGGACTCGGCGTAGGCGAGGAACGTGCGGTCGGCGTCGGTCGGAAACTGGCCCCCGAGCGCGACCAGCGGGATCAGCTCGTCCGACGCCACCGCCCCCTCGACCCGTCCTCGGTCCTGGGCCCCGTAGCCCTCGGAGAGGTAGACCGCCAGGCCCTCGTTGAGCCAGCGCGGCGGGAAGCGGTAGGGATTGCGGACGGCGGTGTCGAACACGAGGTGGACGAGCTCGTGGGGAACGACGACGCCGACCCACGGCTGGTCGATGTCCTCGGGCGTGATCAGGGCGAACAGCGTCCGGATGTCGGCGTGCGCCTGCCCGCCCACGTTGTCCCGGGTCCCCGGGCCGAGCGCCTCGCGGAACGACGCCACGTCGCCGTAGATGTAGAAGTCGATCGGGTCGGTCTCGGTCACGCCCAGCAGCGCGGCGGTGTCGACGATCGCCTTCTCGCCGATCGCCAGCGCCTTTTCGGCGAAGCCCTCGCCGCCCGCGTACCAGTGCACCCGCACCAGGTCGCCTTTCACGGTGCGCCAGTCCTTCGACGTGTCGCCGTAGAGAAGGCGATCCCTCTCGCTCGTGACCGGCTCGCCGCCGGGTGCGGTGAACGCGGCCCAGGTCGAGAGGATCGGGGTGTTGGGCACGATGTGGCCACCGCCGGTGACGTCGAGCACGTACTCGAGCGTGGTGGTCCCGGTCCCCGGCGGCACGGGCACGTCGACGATCAGCGGGCCGAGGGCTTCCGGGAACAGCAGCCGGAGCTCGACACGATCGAGCGGCACGGTCCGCGTCACGTCGACGTTGAAGGTGACAGACGTGCCGTAGTTCGCAACGGCCGTGGGCTTGCCGAATGTGACGTCCGCGGCAAAGGCCGGCTGCGCCAGCGTGACGAATGCGAGAGCGAGCACCCACGACGCCAGTCCTGTGACCGCCACGCGCCGGCGGATCACCGGCCGTCCGCCCAGGCGAGCCCGGCGAGTCGCAGGATGCCGATTCCGTTCGGGTTCGCCCCCAGCAGGCCATCGCGCACCAGTGAGAACGCCGTCCCATAGCTCACCGGCACGACCGGTGCCTGGTCGCGCACGATCCCCATCGCCTTCGCGTAGGCGGCGGTCGCGGCGGCGGGATCGGCGGCGGAGGTGGCATCCGTGATCGCGGCATCGAACTCGGGTGACGACCAGGCGCCTTGATTCGCCGTCGAACCCGTGCCCAGCAGGACACCCAGGAAGTCGTTGGGCCCCGGGTAGTCGGCGACCCAGGAGATGCTCCACATCCGCGGCGGGTCCGTCGCCAGCCTCGCCTGGTAGGTGGCGAAGTCCATCGTCGCGTAGTCGATCGTCACGCCCAGGTTCTGCTCGAGCATCGTCACGATGCCC
>DATDJA010000179.1:0-9946 GCA_036520795.1 Candidatus Limnocylindrales bacterium | reverse complement strand
GTTGCGGACCAGTGACGGGCGGGTAATGCCGCGGTTTCCGGTGGCGGACGCCGCGGTCAGGGGCCGCCGAGGACACCGTCAGCCGGGCGGCGATGCCCGTCGTGCCGCGACCAGGTCATCGAGCAAGCGGCCGAACTCGCGCCCCGCGTCGACATACCGGTCAGCGCGCATCACGAGCGCGAGGCGTCCATCCGGGTCCAGCCGGCCCCAGACACGCCGGCGCGGCAGCCAGAACGAGATCACGATCCCGGTGATCAGCGACGCAAACGCCACCCACACGATCCCCTGCCCCGGGTCCTTCTTCGCGATCAGCAGCGTGTAGTCGGAGAAGCCGCGGAGCTCGAGCGAGAAGTCCGTCCCATCCGGTGCGGCGGACTCGCCGCGGGCCAGCGCGACGGGCTCCAGGCCCACGACGTTCGGCGACCCATCGGCGTTGGTCCCGAGCGCGCGGAACGGCAGGACGAGCAGGATCCCTGTGCCGTCGGTCGCTCGCTGCAGGAGCAGCTGGAGCGCCACGTCCCGCCCGGGCACCGCGAACTCGGCGAACGGGAACCCGGCCGCCGCGTCGGTCATCGGGATCGGCCCGGTCCACAGGGGCTTGCCGGCCCGGTCGCGGATCACGACGTCCGGGGCCGGCCCGAATCCGTTCTGGTGGAACGTGTAGCCGCCGATCGCGAGCGGGTCGTTGACGCGGATGACCTTGTCGGCGACCTGCCTGCCGTCCTGGTAGACCGCGAGGTGGGTCGTGAAGTCCGTCGGCTGGCCGGTGGCGAACCCTGGCGCGTCGAAGCCGAGGTTGCGCACGAGCAGGAGGCCCGGCGTTCCGATCGGCTGGACCGTGAGCGAATCGCCCTCGGCGACGACCAGGCCCTGCTCGTCACCGAGCCGCGAGGTCACCGCCGCGGCGACGAGGAACAGCACGAGCCCCGTGTGCGTGAGCAGCGTCGCCATCTTCGTCCAGCGGTGACGGTCGCCATACAGGTAGGTCGTGCCGTCGACGACCTCCCTCCGGACCACGAACCGGTGGCGGCGCAGGATCGAGGCCGTGGCGTCCGCGGATACCCCGGCGAGGGCCGCACGATCGGGAAGCGTGGGGTCGTAGTAGGGGTCGGGCTGCACGACGCGGATGTCGGCCGACTGGCGCCACAGCCTGGGCAGCCGGTCGATGGTGCAGGCGACGATCGAGAGGATCAGGACGACCAGGGCGACGCTGAACCAGATCGAGCTGAACACCCGGAACAGCTGCAGCCGCTCGAGCAGATCCACGACGCCCGTGGTCAGTGTCGCGTCGTAGATCCCGTGGAGCCGGTCCATCTCGTTGGCGTAGTCGGTCGGCGAACGAAAGGCGAAGCCCGGCAGCTGGCGCAGCGTCATCCCGATCACGGCCATCAGCGCGAGCACGCTGATCTGGACGACGGCGAAGTCGACCGAGGTCAGCAGGCCCCAGATGCCGTTGGCGATCCGGACCGGGAGGCTCGGCGCGGGACGCGCGGCCGGCCGCCGGGCGGCGATGGTCGCGATGGCCGCCTCCTACCCGGTGGCGACCGGCGTCGGGCTCGCCGCGCGCGCGGCCTCGAGCGCCTGCCCGAAGTCGGCGATCAGGTCCGCCTCGTCCTCCAGCCCGACCGACACCCGCAGCAGGCCCTCGGTGATGCCGGCCGCCGCGAGCGACGCCGCATCGAGCGAGCGGTGGGACGACGTCGGGGGGTGGACGACCATCGTGTGGACGCTGCCGAGGCTCGCGGTGCGCTCCGGGATCTCGAGGGCGTCGAAGAACACGCGGCCGGCCTCGCGGCCACCGGCGAGGTCCACGGACAGCATCGCGCCGCCCGTGTCGAGGATCCGTTGCGCGGCGGCCCGTTGCGGGTGGCTCGGCAGCCCGGGGTAGGTCACCCGCGCCACGCCGTCCCGTCCCTCGAGGAACGTCGCCAGGGCCTCGGCGGTGCGCGATTGGCGCTCGACACGGACCGCGACGGTGGCGATCCCGCGCAGCACGAGGAAGGCGGCGAACGGCCCCAGGGTCGCGCCGGTGGCGATCTGGGCCGAGCGAACGGCGGCGACGCGATCGCGCGGTCCGACGACCGCGCCGGCCATGACGTCGGAGTGGCCGGAGAGGTACTTGGTCCCCGACTCGATCACGAGGTCCGCCCCGTGCTCGAGCGGGCGGCAGACGGCCGGCGAGGCGAAGGTGTTGTCGACGGTGAGCAAGGCCCCATGACGGTGGGCGACCTCCGCCAGTTCCGGGAGGTCGGCGACCACGCAGGTCGGGTTGGCGATGGTCTCGACGTGGAGGATCCGCGTCGGGTGTGCGGCCAGCGCCGCCTCGACCGCACCGACGTCCGTCGTGTCCACGTAGGCGACGTCGATCCCGAGGCGCCCGAAGGCCGATGCCGCCTGCGTCCGCGTGGTCCCGTAGCCGACCTGGCCGACGAGCAGCCGGTCGCCCGCCTGGAGGATCGACAGGAAGGTGGCGTGGATGGCGGCCATGCCGGTCGCGAGTGCGATGCCGGCCTCGGCCCCGTGCAGCTCCGCGACCGCGTCGCCGAGCGCGACGACGGTCGGGTTGTCGATGCGGCTGTATGCGTAGCCTTGCTGCTCCTCGGTGAGCACCGCGGCGAGCTCCTCGGCATCGGCGGAGGAGAACGTTGCCGTCTGGTAGATCGGGACCGAGGTGGGCGACTGGCGCACGACGGGTTGGCGCGACGCGGCTCGGATCGCGCGCGTCGACGGGCCCGGTCCGGGTCGCTTGCTGGTCACGCGCGGATGCTACACCGGGCGGCTTCGTGACCCGGTGAGGCTCGGATCGGGGTCCATGACCGGCACGCCGCTCACCCGGTCGCGGCCCTCGCGCTTCGAGCGGTACATGGCGGCGTCGGCGCACTCGAGCAGCGCGCGAACGGTCAGCCCGTCCTGCGGGTAGGTGACCACGCCGACCGACACCGACGTCTGGATCGGGACCCCATCGACGGCGAGGTCCGATTCGGCCACGCCCTGGCGGATCTTCTCGGCGAGGACCCAGCCGCCCGTCGGATCGGTCTCGGGGAGCAGGACCACGAACTCGTCCCCACCGAATCGGGCGCCCGTGTCGATGCGCCGGATCCCGTTGCGGACGACGTCGCCGACGAGGCGCAGCGCCCGGTCGCCGTGCAGGTGGCCCATGCTGTCGTTGATCGCCTTGAGGTCGTCGAGATCGAGCATGAGGAGGCAGAAGCTGCGACCCGTGCGCCGGCTGCGATCGACCTCGCGATCCAGCGCGGCGAACAGGAACGGGCGGGTCCGGAGGCCGGTCAGCGGATCCTCGGTCGCCTGCCGGTTCGCGTCTTCCCGGGCGCGCCGTTGCTCGCGCCCGATCGACATGCCGACGTAGGCGATGAGGCACAGGGCGGTGAGGTTGATCCCCGCGGTCGCGACGGCGATCTCGGTCGGCGGCCCGGATCGCGTCTGGGCGTCGAATGCCATGGCAGCGAGGTAGGTCGCTCCCGCCGCCGCCGTCAGCAGGAGCGCCGCGTCCGGCGTCACCACGATCGCGGCGCCCACGACGATGAGGGCCAGGGTGAACGCGAAGGGGCTGAGGGCCCCGCCCGTGAGCGCGATCAACATGCCGGCCAGGACGAGCCCGATCGCACCCTCGATCGTGAGCAGCAGCGTCTCGCGGATCCGGCCGCGCAGGGGCTGGATCACGAGCAGCGTGATCGCGGCTGCCGCGAGGACGAGCAGGATCGGACCCTGCTGGGTCGACCACAGGTCGGTGACCGCGACGATCGTCGCCGCCGCGAAGATGAACACCCAGGTCGAGACCCGGATGACCCGGTACAGGGCGGCGGGCCGCAGGTCCCCCGGGGCGCTCGGCTCGCCCCGCATCAACTCCTCGTCGCGCGTTCGCCCGGCCGTCCGACGCAGCCGCTCGCCGATGGGCGTCGGCGAAACGACGATCAGGACGAGAAACGCCAGAAGCGCGATCCCGAGCAGCGCAAGTAGCGTCTCGATCGGCACGTCGTGCCCCCGCGTGCGGCGGCGCCCCCGTGCCGCCCTGCGGGCATCCTACCGCCGTTGCGCGAAATCACCACTCCGAGGCGGGCCATCCGGTGCGCAGGTGCACCACGCGCGACCGGGACGACGCTCAGCGCGTCCCCCACTGGTAGCTCTGCTTCATCAGCCGCAGGTAGACGAACGTCTCGGTCTCGCGGACCCCGGGGATCTTGCGCAGCCGTTCGGACAGGAACTGGAGCAGCGCCTCGTTGTCCTCCGCGACCGCCTCCACGAGGATGTCGTAGCTGCCCGCGGTGACGACCACGTAGTCCGTCTCTGGGAACGCCGCGATCTCCTCAGCGACCTCGATCAGGCGCGACGCCTCGACCCGGACGCCGATCATCGCCCACTGCTGGAACCCGAGCTTGAGCGGGTCGGTGACCCCCACGACCTGGAGGATGCCCTTCTCGATCAGCCGGTTGGTCCGCGCCCGCACGGCCGCCTCGGACACGCCGAGGTCCGACGCGATCTGGGTGTACGGCCGCCGCCCATCCTGCTGGAGGTGCTCGATGATCCGCTTGTCGAGGTCCGAGACCTCGGCGCGGCCACTCGCGGATCGCGTACGGGTGCGCGGTTGGGCGTCGCTCACGGGACGGCCTCTCTGATTGCGCGGCTGGCGGCGGATGCTAGCACGCACCACGCACGCCGGGGAGGGGCCGCCGCGTCAGTCGCGATCGAGCGCCTCCAACACCGGCGCAAGCGCGGCGACCGATGCCTCGGTGATGGGATCGACGACCAGCTGCACGTGCCCGATCCCCTCGCGCGCGTACCCGCGAAATTCCTCCGCGATCGCCTCGGGCGACCCGCTGAGCGGCGGCACCGCCTGGCGCGGATCCGTGTCCCCCATGATCCGCCCGTTCCCGCCGGGCATCCCCACGAGCACGGCGACCGTGCGCTCGATGGCGTCCGGCTCGCGTCCCGCGGCAACCGCGGCGGCATCGACGTTCGCGCGCAGCGCGGCGACGCCCGCGGGGGCGTTCCCCGTGTCCGCATACCAGGCGTTCCATGCGTCCACGTACGGCATCGTCGCGCCGAGCATGCGCGGGCCGCTCGACCCGATCAGGACCAGCGGTCCGCCGGGCCGCGCCGGGCGCGGCAGCAGCTCGGCGTCGCGTGCCTGGACGTACGCCCCGGCGAAGTCGATCGCGCCCTCGGCGAGCAGCGTCCGCACGACCGTGAACGCCTCCTCGAACCGGGAGATCCGGTGGTCGAACGGCGCCCCGAGCGCCGCGAACTCGGTGTCGTTCCAGCCCGCGCCGAGGCCGAGCACGAGCCGGCCGCCCGAGATCTCGTCGACCGTCGCCGCCTGCTTCGCGAGCATGAACGGGGCGTGGAACGCGGTCGCGGCGACGAGCGGGCCGAGCGCGACGCGCTCCGTCGCCTCGGCCAAGGCTGCCAGCGTCGTCCACGCCTCCCACGGTCCGCGCGTCTCGCCCGACGCGTAGCGATACAGGAGGTGGTCGCCGAACCAGATCGAGTCGAAGCCCGCCTGCTCCGCCGTCCGCGCAATCGCGCGCAGCTCCGGCCAGCGGACCTCGCGCTCCACCTCGGGCAGCTGGACCCCGACCCCGATCGGCCGGCCCGGGCGCCGCGGGATCGTGCGGGAGGGCATGGCCCCACGCTACCAAATTCGCCGCGACGGGCGGGACTACGATCTGTCGGTGACCTCGCCGACGCCCACGACCGACACCCGGCACGCCTCGCGCGCGGCCCTGTTCCGCGACGCCCTGTTCATCGCCCTCGTCCTCGCGATCGCGACCGCCGCCGTGGCGCTGGTCGAGGCCGTCGCGGGCGGCGACCTCGATGCCTCGTCGATCTACCTCGTCGCCGTCGTCATCGTCGCGACCCGCCTGCGTACCGCGGCCGGCATCGCGACCGCCATCGCGGCGTTCGTCATCTACAACCTGCTGTTCATCGAGCCCCGGTTCACGCTCATCGTCGCGGACGCCCGCGAGTGGCTGAACCTCGTGCTGTTCCTGTTCGTCGCGCTGGTGATCGGGCGCCTGGCCGGGATCGGGGCGGATCGCGCGGAGGAGGCTGAGTCTCGGGCCGCCGAGTCGACGGCCCTCTATGGGATCACGCGCGTCCTCGCTTCGGAGGGCGCCGATACGGCGCTGCCCCAGGTCGCCCGCAGCCTCGTGGCGGACGCCGGCATGGACCGTGTCTGGATCACGCTCGACGACGGCGGCGCCGATCGCGTGGCCGCGGACAGCGGAAACGGAGCGATCGGTCCGTCGCCCGCCGCCGTCGAGGTGCTGATGACCGATCGGGGCGAGCCCGCCTGGGTCCGGACGCACGGTCCGCGCACCGCCGCCGACCGACGCCCGGCGGGTTCCAGCGGCGAACGCCGCTACAAGGTCCGGCTCGAATCCGAGGGCGAGACCGTCGGGGCGCTGTGGGCGATCCGTCCATCCGTCCGGCCGGAGCCGTCGCGCGCCGAGACGCGCCTCCTCGCGCTCGCCGCGGCCCAGGTGGGCCTCACGGTCGGCCGCGAGCGGCTCCGCCAGCAGGCGCTTGCCGCCGAGGTGGCGAGGCGCGACGCGGCGCTCAAGAGCGCGCTCGTCGACAGCGTCTCGCACGACCTGCGGACGCCGCTGGCCGGGATCCGGGCCGCAGCGGGCACGCTCGCCGACCCGGCGCACGAACGCTCGCCCGAGGAGGTGCGCGCGACCGCTTCGCGGATCGAGGAGGAGACCAAGCGCCTCGACCGGATGGTCGGTGGCCTGCTCGACCTGAGCCGGCTGCAGGCGGGCGCGATCCGGCCCGACCGCGAGGCGCTCGATGTCGAGGACGCGGTGCGGACCGTGCTCGTGCGGCTCGCCCCGGTCGTCGGCTCCCGCCGGGTCGAGGTCGACATCGACGCCGATCTGCCCCCGGTGGCGGGCGACGCCGCGTTCGTCGACCAGTGCCTCGCGAACCTGGTCGAGAACGTCGCCCGCCACACGCCCGAGACGGCCACCGCGTGGATCCGCGCGCACGAGCTCGCGGGTCACGGACCGCTGAAGATCGAGATCGAGGTCGAGGACGACGGCCCCGGCGTGGACGCGGAGGCGGCGCGCCACCTGTTCGAGCGGTTCTACCGCGTCCGCGCGGCCCGGCCCGGCACCGGCGGCATGGGGATCGGCCTCGCGATCGTCCGGGGCCTGACCGAGGCGATGGGCGGGACGGTCTCGGCCGCGCGCGGCTCCGCGGGCGGACTGCTGATCTCGCTCCGCCTGCCCGTGATGCCGCCGCCCGCGGAGGACCGCGCGGCACCGTGAGCGCCGGCCCGCACGTGCTCTACGTCGAGGACGAGGCGGGGGTCCGCGAGCCCACCGCCTCGAGTCTCCGCGAGCACGGGTTCCGGGTGACGACCGCCGAGACGGCAGCGGCCGGTCTCGCGGCGTGGGCGGCCGATCGCGCGGACGTGATCCTGCTCGACCTCGGCCTGCCCGACCGTGACGGCGACGTGGTGATCCGCCAGGTCCGCAAGGAGTCGACTGTCCCGATCCTCGTCATTTCGGCGCGCAGCCAGGAGTCGGACAAGGTGCAGGCCCTGGAGATCGGCGCCGACGACTACGTCACCAAGCCGTTCGGGCTGGCGGAGCTCCGGGCCCGTGTCGCCGCCCTGCTGCGGCGGGCCGGCGGCGCCGACGCGGACCAGGCCGGCCTCGTGCGCGCCGGGCCGCTCGTGCTCGACCCGGGCCGGCGGTCAATCACCTGCGACGGCGCGCCCCTCGACCTCACCCCACGCGAGTACGAGCTGCTCAAGACGATGATCGCCCACCGCGGCCGGCTGCTCACCAAGGGCCGGCTGCTGCGCGCGGTGTGGGGCACGGCCTACGGCGACGAGGGCCACTACCTCCACGTCTACGTCAGCCGCCTCCGGCGCAAGCTCGATGCGGCGGACCCGACCGGCCGGGCGAGCGGCCTGATCGTCGCCGAGCCGGGCGTCGGCTACCGGATCGGCAGCGGGGACGACGAGGCTACCGAGGCGAAGGCTTGAGCGCTTGTTGAGCGCTCGCGGGGCTCGGGGAGGCGGTTTCCTCTTGGGCACGGCGCCTAGGTTGGAAGCGTGGCTACCAACCCGCACCTCGTCCTGCCCGCCGTCCTCGCACCAAGGGTGCATGCAGGACCGCTTGAGGCGCCGGTCAACGCTGAGCAGCGCTCGTATCGAGCACCCGCCGTATCTCCCGGCCCGTCGCGCGGCGACAACCAGGCGTACGCGGCCGCCGAGCTCGTCCGGCTGGGCTTCGCGACCCGCGTGACGCTCGTCAACGCGCCCGTCGACGATGCGCTGCCCGACACCTGGGAGATCCGCGGCACGCCGGTGGGGCTTGTCCGGCTCCCGGCCAGCCGCTCGCGGCTCACGGCGGGGCCTGTCACAGCGTCCCGGACCCGCGGCTAGTTCCCGATCACGCCCTCGCCGGTGACCTGGCTCAACGCGAGGTCGACATCGGCGCTCCCGATCACCCCCGTCGCCTTGGCTCGCACGACCCCGTTGCCGTCGACCACGAAGATCCAGGGCATCGCCGTCGACGGCCACGTCGCATCGCCCAGCCCGAAGGCGCGGGTGAGCGCATTGACCGGCGGGCTCGCGATGTCCCCGTCGAGGACCGGCTCGCCCGTCACGATCTGGTACGGGAACGGTTCGAGGTGGATGAAGGTCACGTCCGGCCAGCGATCGATCAGGTACCGGATCATCGACAGCGCCCTGCCGCAGGCCGGCGAGACCTTGAACCGCGCCGAGTCGATGACGATCACGTACGGCCGGCCCGCCGCGCGGGCGTCGGCCGTCGACGACTGGTAGAGGCGCGCGTCCGACTGCGGCTGGGTCGAGATCTCGAGCAGGTTGCCGCCCACATCGGCGAGCGTCGGGGTGTCGACGTCCGGCGCCGGTCCGCCCAACCGCGCCGAGGCGCCCTGGTCCAGCGCGGTGACCGCGACCGACCCGCTCGTGCCGTCGGCGGCGACGAGGTCGAGGCGCCAGCTGCCGGGTGACGGGATGTCGACGTTCGCGACGTACGAGACCTGATTCTCGCCGGCCGGCCGGATCGGGACGGCAGGGGCGTCCGGCCCGACCACCGCTCCATCCGCGCCCACGACCCGCGCCGTCACCGGCGTCGAGCCGTCGAGGGGCATGCCCATGGCGTCGGCGAGCGACAGGATCACCGGGCTCCCGCCGCCGGCCCAGACGCTGGTCGAGACCACGGTCGCGCGCAGGTCGCCCATCGGGACCATGGCAGCCGGATGCGTCGAGGCGGGTGTCGCGACCGGGCTGGGCTCCGGGTCCGTCGGGACAGGCCGGGCGACCAGCAGCGGCGTCAGCGCAGCCGCGATCGTCTCGGCCGTGGTGCCGTACCGGAACTGCGTCTGCACATTGCCCGCCGCATCGACCAGGAAGATGTCCGCCGTGTGGGCCATGCCGTAGCCGCCGAGCGCTGCATCGTCGACCTCCTTCGCATAGCGCACCGACCAGGCGTCGGCGTTGCGACGGACCTCGTCCGGTGTCCCCGTGAGTCCGGTGAAGGTCGCCGGCAGGTACTGCAGGTAGGCCTTCATCGCAGCCACATCGTCGCGCTCGGGATCGATCGACACGAACACCGCCCGCGCCCCGGGCGGGCTGGCCGACATCGCCTGGCTGATGATCCCCACCGTCTGCGGGCAGACGTCGGGGCAGCTCGTGTAGCCGAAGAACACGAGCGCGGGCCGCCCGAGCAGCGACGTCAACGCGAACGGCCGCCCATCCTGGTCGGTGAGCTCGAGCGGCGGGGCGGGTCGGGGACCGCCCGAGCCCGCCGTCGCGGTGTCGTTGCGCGCGAGCAGCACGAGGCCGAACAGGCTCGCCGCGACGAAGGCGAACCCGAGCAGCACGATCCCGCCGGCCAGGAGCGCCCGCCGGTCGACCGGCGCGGGACGCGGGTCTGGCACGGTGTCC
>DATDJA010000178.1:0-2017 GCA_036520795.1 Candidatus Limnocylindrales bacterium | reverse complement strand
TCGATCGACCGCGACGGGACCAAGTCGGGCTTCGACACCGTGCTCCTGCGCGCGATCAGCGAGCGGGTCGAGGTCCCGGTCATCGCCTCGGGCGGCGCATCCGGACCCGCCGACTTCGTGACGGCCGTGCTCGAGGGCGGCGCCGACGCGGTCCTGGCGGCGGGCATCTTCCACCGGCGCGAGGTCTCGATCGCCGAGGTCAAGGCGGCGATGGCGGCAGCGGGGCTTCCGGTCCGCGCCGTGACGCCGGGAGTCGCCGCATGAGCGGGTCGATCGATGTCGTTGTTGGCATCGACGCGGCGCAGGTCGCATGGGGACCCGATGGCCTCGTCGCCGGCGTCGTGCAGGACGTCGCCGACGGCCGCGTCCTGATGGTGGGCTGGCTCGACGCCGAGGCGGTCGCGGCGACCCTCGCGACCGGCGACGTGCACTTCCACTCGCGCTCCCGTGACCGGCTGTGGCGCAAAGGCGAAACGTCGGGCAACGTCCTTCGCCTGCGGTCACTCGCGCTCGACTGCGACGGCGACGCGCTCCTCCTGGGCGTCGATCCCGCGGGCCTAACGTGTCACCGCGGAACACGCTCCTGCTTCGACGCCGACGGGTCATCAGAGCCGGCCTCGCAGGGCTTCGCCTGGCTCGAATCCCTGTGGTCGACGATCGCGCAGCGCGCGGCCGATCGCCCGGCGGGCTCCTACACGGCCACGCTGCTGGACGGCGGCGTCGACGTCGCGGGCCGCAAGGTCACCGAAGAGGCGACCGAGGTCCTGCTCGCCGCCAAGAACGACGAGGCGGCCGAGTCGGCAGGCACCGACAGAACGGGCACGAGGACGCAGCTGGCCGGCGAGGCTGGCGACCTCCTGTATCACGCGCTCGTCCTCCTGGCGGAACGCGGCCTCGAGCCCAACGCCGTCATCGACATCCTCCGAACGCGCCACGGCGGGAGGGCGCTAGGCGGTTGACCCCGGGTCCCGCATCGGGAACTGCCGATCAACCCGCCAGCGGCCGTCTGCGTCCCGCACGATGAGTTCAACGGCGTCGACGATTTGCGTGAGTGGGAGCTCGCTCCAGGCAGGGTCGCCCGCGACCGCCGGATCGTGCGCGCCGGGCCCCTCGGCGATCGTCACGTGCGGCGTGAACTCGAACTCGCCCCAGCCGAGCGGCAACGTCGGGAAGGCCGCGGCGAGCTCGGCCTGCAGCGCCCGCACCGGCGCGTCGGGCTCGACCGATGCATAGAGCACCTCGGGCCACCGGCGTCGCTCGCCGAGGACCATCGACCAGGGCGCGTGGCGGCCGACGATCGAGGCGACGGTCCCGACCACGCCGGCGTCGATCGCGGCAGGCTCCGCGAACGGGTAGAGCAGCGTGACGTGGGCTGGAACGCCGTCGGCCGCATTCTGATCGCTCCGCAGCCGGAGCGCCGCGAGCGCTGCAGGGAGCTCGACCCTGATGACCAGCGCACTGGCCTCGCTGGGTCTAAGCGCGCCCACGACGGCGACCCGATCAGCCAGGCGAGACCCGGACGACGGCCCGCTGGCGCTTGCCCACGCGAACCTCGAACCAGGCGCCGTCGATAGCCGGCGGCAACGGCGCCGCCGGGTCGGCGATGCGCTCGCCGTTCACGGTGATCGCGCCGCCCTGGATCAGGCGCCGGGCCTCGCCTCGCGACGGGGCCAGTCCCGTGTCGGCGAGCAGGGCGACGACCCCACCTTCGCTCGCGGCAACCGATGGCCCGCGGGTCGCCTCGTGGACGCTCGCCAGCAGGGCGGGATCGGTGATCGGTTCACGCTGGAACAGCGCCTCGGATACGCGAATCGCATCCGCCGCGGCCGCCTCGCCATGGACCCGCGTCGTGACGTCGAGCGCGAGCGCCTTCTGCGCGGCGCGGAGCTCGGGATGGGCGGCCGTCTCGGCGTCGAGCGCCTCCACCCGCTCGCGCGGCAGCTCGGTGAACCAGCGCAGATACGTCCCCGCGTCGCGGTCGTCCGCCTGTACCCAATACTGGTAGAACGCGAACGGC
>DATDJA010000177.1:0-4633 GCA_036520795.1 Candidatus Limnocylindrales bacterium | reverse complement strand
AACGCGACCAACGTCGGGCTGGTGGCCCGGCGCGAGTACATCGAGCGCGTGCGCTCGCGCGCGTTGGTGTTCTCGACCCTGCTGCTCGTCGGCCTCGCGGTCGTGGTCGCCCTGATCCCGCTCGGCGTCCGGCTGTTGGATCGGGTGACCGTCACGCGGGTCGGCATCGTCTCAACGGATCCGGCGCTCGCCCTGCAGGCCGTCACCGTGATGGACCAGATCCTCAACGCGCAGCCGGCCGTGTCTGGGCCGACCGAGCGCACGTTCGACTTCGAGGCGCGATCGAACGTCCAGGCGACGACCGAGGACGATCGGGACGGCGTGCTGGCGGGCGCGGTCGTGGTCGAACGCAAGCCTGACCATGGCCTCGACTTCAAGGTCCTGACCGCGGGCGCCCTCAGTCCGGACCGCGCGCAGTTGCTCCAGATCGGCGCGTTCGGCGTCGGCATCCTCGACTGGACCGCGTCGCAGCCGCCCAACACGGGCACGGCGTTCGCGGTGCCCACGTTCAGCGTGGTCGACGCCGCTGCGGCGACCGCGGGCGGCGGCGGGCTGACCGTCGATACGGCGGAGTACGCGAGCCGGCGGATCGTCGGCATCGTGTTCGTGGTGCTGTCGTTCCTGACGCTCGTGTTCTATGGCCTGTGGGTCGCGTCCGGCGTCGTTGCCGAGAAGGCGAGCCGGGTCATGGAGCTCCTGATCTCCGCCGCGACCGCCCCGCAGCTCGTCGTCGGCAAGATCGGTGGGATCGGTCTGGCCGGGCTCACGCAGGTGAGTCTCGTGCTGCTGCCGGCGATCCTGGCGCTGATGCTGTCGGGGAGGCTCGCCGACGCCATGTTCGGCGCGGGCGAGCTCGCGGCCGCGTCCCTCGGCGGGCTGTCGCCGGGCCTGCTGGCGGCGTTCCTCGTCTACTTCGTCCTCGGCTTCGCGCTCTACGCCGCGCTGTACGCCGGCGCCGGGTCGCTGCTCAGCCGGCCGGAGGACCTGCAGATCATCGCGCTGCCGCTCTCGATCCCCGCGATCATGGGCTACTTTCCAGCGGTGCTCGCGCTCTCGGGCGGGGCGGGACCGCTGATCCGGTTCGCCTCCTACGTCCCGCTGTGGAGCCCGTTCGTGATGATGGCGCGGCTGTCCGTCGGGTCGGTCGAGCCGTGGGAGGTCGCCCTGTCGATCGGGCTGCTGGTCATCACGGTGCCGATCGTGACCTTGCTCGCGATCCGCGTGTACCGGGCCGGCGTGCTGATGTACGGCCAGCCGCCGACGATGCGTTCGTTCGCGCGGGCCGTCCGGGGCTAGTCGGCCGGGTCTTCCTCGAACGGAAGGCGGCGGAACAGCGCGAGCACCGGCGCCGTGGCCGGGGCGTCATCCGCGACGTCGGGCGCGCCTGGTTCCGCGCTCGCGTCGGCCGCATCTTCGGGCTTCGGCCCGGCCATGATCGAGCGCCACAGGGCGCTGTGCACGCCGGGCAGGTACGGGCTTGAACGCCGACGGGCGAGCACGCCCGCGATCCCCTGGGCGGTCACGGCGGCATGGAGCGCTCGCCCCTCGCCCGTGATCGCGGGCACCACGACCACCTCGTCGCCGGGCCGCAGGACCTTGCGCAGCGTCGCGCGCCGCTTCTCGAGCGGGACGTTGAGCAGCCAGCGCCCGTCGAGGTGCAGGATGTCGAACACGAGGCAGGCGACCGGCCGGCCGGGCTTCCCGTTGAGTCGCTCGCGCAGCGCGTCGTCGTCGGCCCGCCCGCGAGCGTCGACCACGACCAGCTCCCCGTCCAGCACCGCGGACCGTGCGGCGACGCGCACGGCAAGCCCCGTCAGCTCGGGCAGGCGGTCGGCGAGGTCGCGACCCGCTGGATCGACGATCCGCACGGCGCCGTCGCCCGGCCGCTCGGAGGGACCAACGAACACGAGCACCCGGTGGCCACCCCACGTCGGCTCGAACAGGTAGTCGGGCGAGTCGAAGGGGTCCGGGCGCGCGGTCGGCCACATCGGCGCCACATCGCCCGGGCGAGGCAGCGCCGGCTCGAGCCGGAGGTTCAGCTGCTCGACCATCGCCCGCCGATGGTAGCCCGCCCACGGGCGATAGACTCACGGCCAACGACCATCGGCCGCCCGCTGCCCGCGGCGGCCCAGCCCGCGGCGGCTGTCGCCGGCCCGCGACCCCGGAGGTGAACGTGCCCCGTCCCGCACGCCCGGACGACGTCTATCGGCTGTCCGTCCCGTTCGATCCCCGGCTGTCGCCGGACGGCCGGTTCGTCGCGTTCACCGTGAAGCGGGCCGCCGTC
Source organism: Candidatus Limnocylindrales bacterium (assembly GCA_036520795.1). Classification (GTDB taxonomy): domain Bacteria; phylum Chloroflexota; class Limnocylindria; order Limnocylindrales; family CSP1-4; genus CAIXZV01. Next base: position 2,349 of record DATDJA010000177.1, on the reverse strand, counting down.
GGGCGCGACGGCTACCGGCATGCGGTGTGGCTCGCGCCGACCGATGGCTCGGCGCCGGCCCGGCAGGTCACGATCGGCAGCCGGACGGACCGCCACCCGCGGTTCTCGCCCGACGGCAGCGCCCTCGCGTTCATCTCCGACCGGCGGCTGCTGGTCGAGGAGGAACCGACCCGGCCGAAGGAGGCGAAGGACCGCCTCGACTGCGACCAGCTGTTCCTGCTGCCGCTCGACGGCGGCGAGGCGCGGCGGCTCACCGACCTGCCGCGGGGCGTGAACGCCTTCGCGTGGTCGCCCGACGGGCGCTCCCTGGCGGTGCTGTCGAGCTCGCTCGGCGCCACCGCGGACGAGGAGACGAAGAAGCGCGGCCGCCCCACGCCGCCGAAGCCCGGCGAGACCCCGCTGTCGGACTACCGCTATATCGACCGCCTGGGCTACCAGTACAACGGCGCCGGCTTCATCGATGATCGCGACGCCCACCTGTGGCTGGTCGACGCGACGAGCGGCGAGGCCCGCTCGCTGGTCTCCGGTCCGACGCCCGAGGGTGAGCCCGCCTGGAGCCCCGACGGCACCCGGATCGCGTTCACGGCCAACCGCAGGCCGAACCCGGACCTCGACGGGCGGTCGTCAGTGTTCGTCGTCGAGGTGGCGACGGGCGCCGTCACGACGATCGCCGGCGGGCCCGACGCCGCGTTCTTCAGCCCCACCTGGACCGCCAACGCCGCATCGATCCTCGCGCTCGGCGACCGGTTCCCGCGCGCCGGCTACCGGACCGGGATCTGGCGCTTCTCCGCCGACGGCTCGGATGCCGGCCGGACCGGTGGCCTTGACCTGCTCGCGAACAGCGAGCTCCAGCCGGCCGCGACCCTCAACAGCGACGCGACCCTTGGCGAGGGCGCGAGGCTCGTGCCCGGCGGCGACGGCGGCAGCGTGCTGTTCACGGCGCCGATCGACGGCAGCTACGAGCTGTGGCGCGCGTCGCTCGAGGGCGGGCCCGACCCGGTCCGGCTCACCGCCGACCGCCATGCCTTCGCCGGCTGGGATTCGCACCCGGCGGGCCGCAAGGATCTGGTCGCCGCGATCCACTCGGGCGCGACGTCGCTGCCCGAGGTCATCGCGTTCGAGGCGGGCGCGACCGCTCGCTCGACGTCGACACCGCGGCGCCTGTCGGCGCTGAACGCCGAGCTCGAGGCCGAGATCGACTGGGTCGAGCCGATCGACCGCCGCTGGCGGAGCGACGGCCGCGAGATCCAGGGCTGGCTGTACCGGGCGGGCGAGGGGCGGCAACCGCTGGTCCTCGAGATCCACGGTGGGCCGCACACGCTCTACGGCCACGCGCCGATGTTCGAGTGGCAGGTCCTCGCGGGGGCCGGCGTGTCCGTGCTGGCGTCGAACCCCCGCGGCTCTGAGGGCTACGGCGAGGCGTTCAACCGCGCCAACCTGGGCGACTGGGGCGATGGCCCGATGGCCGACGTGCTCGCGGGCGTCGACCAGGCAATCGAGGACGGGCTCGCCGATCCGGAGCGCCTCGGCGTCACCGGCGGCTCGTACGGCGGGTATCTCACCAACTGGATCGTGGGCAAGACGGAGCGCTTCAAGGCGGCCGTCACGTGCCGCTCGGTCGTCGACATGCGGTTGCTGTTCCTGACCGGCGACATCTCGAGCGGCGAGTGGGCGCGCACCGAGTTCGGGCGCAACCCGTGGGAGGACCCGACCTACTTCGACTCGATCTCGCCGCTCTCGCTCGCCGTGAATGTGCGGACGCCGCTGCTTATCCAGCACTCCGAGCGCGACCTGCGGACGACGGTCGGCCAGGCCGAGGCGCTGTTCACGGTCCTGCGCTCGCTCAAGCGGCCCGTGCGGTTCATGCGCGTCCCCGACGAGAGCCATGAGCTCACCCGCGGCGGCGCCCCGTACCGGCGCGCGGAGAACCTGGTCCAGGTCCGCGACTGGTTCGTCCACTTCCTGGTCCGCGGCGAGCGGCGCCTGCCGCCCCCGCCCAGAAACCGGGCAGGCCGTTAGACTCGCGACCATGACCACGACCGTCGTTCGTGATGCCGCAGCGCGCGAGCGCGCGAACGAGCTGATCCGCGCCTGGGACAGCCGCGCCGGGAGCCTCGGCAGCCTGCTCGGGCGGGTGACGCCTGTCGATGCCGTCGGGATCAACGAGCGGGTCACATCGCTGACCCGTCGCTCGATCAAGAAGGCCTCCAAGGTCTGGGCCCTCGACCTCGCGATCCGGATGATGGATCTCACGACGCTCGAGGGAAAGGACACGCCCGGCAAGATCCGTGCGCTGTGCGCGAAGGGCATGCGCCCGCAGCCGGGCGACGCGTCGATCCCGCACGTCGC
>DATDJA010000176.1:0-3237 GCA_036520795.1 Candidatus Limnocylindrales bacterium | reverse complement strand
AGGAACTCGAGGCGCTCGTTGTGGCCCTGCGCGGCGTCGGGATGCTCGTGCAGCCAGCTGCTGTGGATCAGCGCCTGGGCCAGCAGGTCGCGATCGCGGACGGGAAGCCCGAGGCGCTCCGTCAGGGCGTCAGCCGGGTGCATCGCACCCCCGGGTCGAGCCGCTAAGACGAGTGCTCGTCGATGTAGTCGACGGCGTCCTGGACGGTCCGGATCTTCTCGGCATCCTCGTCGGAGATCTCGGTCCCGAATTCTTCCTCGAGGCTCATGATGAGCTCGACCAGGTCCAGCGAGTCGGCGTTGAGGTCGTCGACGAACGACGCCTCGGGGTTGACCTCTGCCTCGTCCACCCCGAGCTGCTCGATGACGATCTTCTTCAGCCGATCGTACGTGCTGGCCACTGGCTCCCTCCTGGGCTTCCGGGTGTTGACTAGCGGGCTGCGTCCATGTCGCGGGCCACTCGCCCGAGCACGCCGTTCATGAGCCGTCGCATCGGTTCGCCTGAGTATGTCCGCGCGAGCTCGACCCACTCGGCGATCGCCACCCGGGCCGGCGTTGCGGGCGAGTGTAACACCTCGCATAGGCCGCAACGCAGCAGCGCGCGGTCCATCCGGGCGAGCTGGACGACGGGGTATTGGGGGGCGGCGTCGGCGATGGTGGCGTCGAGCGAATCGCGGTACGCGACCACGTTGGCGACCAGCTCCCGGGCGAGCGCCGCGGTGTCCGCGTCGCCCTCCATGGCCAGGTGCCGCTCGAGGATCGCGTCGGCCGTCCGCTGGCCGAACTCCGCCTCGAACACCGACGCCAGGGCGAGCCGCCGGCCGGCCCGCCGGCTGCGGACGTGGGCGTCGCCGGCCGGATCTCGCCTCCCGCGGGGGCTGTCAGGCTCCGACGCCATCGACCAGGACGGTGACGGCGCCGAGCTCCATGCCCAGCAGGCGCTCGACCGCCGCGCCGACGGCCTCGCGGACCTGCGCGGTGAGCGGGACGAGGGGCTGCCGCGGCCGGGCGACGAGCCGGACGGTGACGTCGACGCGGCCATCGCGGATACGAATGCGGATCGGCGATCCTCCCAGGACGTCGCGCCAGCGCGGTCCGCCGCGACCGACCCGCAACACGCCCGGCACCTCGAGCGCCGCGAGGCGGATCGTCTCGCGGATCACGCCGGGACCCACGGACAGTGATGGCGTCACGTCAGCGCCTCCGAGATGATCGCGGGCGCGGCGGCGACACCGGGCTCGTCATCGGCCTCGCCGAGGGCCACGCCGATGCGCTCCGGGACGCGCTCGCGCGCGGTCGCGGCGCCGACCCGGACGGCGTGCTCGATCATCCGCCGCCGGGCACGGCCGTGGGTGATGATCACGGCCCCGCGCACGCCCAGCAGCGGGGATCCACCGACGACCTCGTAGTCGAACACGCCGCGGATGCGCCTGATGCTCGGCCGCATCAGCACGTACGCGAGCCGGCCGCGAATCGAGCCCGTGAACTCGGCCCGGAACAGGTCGAAGATGAACCCCGACAGGCCCTCGAAGAACTTGATCACGACGTTGCCCAGGACCGCGTCGCAGACCACCACGTCGGCCATCTGCCGGGTGAGGTCCTTGCCCTCGACGTTGCCCACGAAGTTGAGATCGGTCTCGTCGAGCAGCTCGGTGGCGCGCTGGATCCGGGCGTCGCCCTTGCCCTTCTCCTCGCCGATCGAGAGCAGCGCGACGCGCGGCCGCTCGACGCCCAGGACCCGCTCCGAGAAGATCGCGCCCATGCGGGCGAACTGGGCCAGGTTCTCGGCGGTGGAGTCGGGGTTGGCGCCGATGTCCAGCAGGACGAACGGGCGGCCGGCGGAGATCATCTGGACGGCCAGGGCGGGGCGCTCGATGCCGGGCAGCGTGCCCAGGATGAGCTTGCCGGCGGCCATTCCCGCACCCGTGTGACCGGCGGTGACGACCGCATCGGCCTCGCCCGACTTCACGAGCTCGGTGGCGACGACGATCGAGCTGCGCTTCTTGCGCACCAGGGCCCGCGCCGGGTGCTCGTCCATCCCGATCAGCTCGGGCGCGTGCACGACGCGCACGTTGGCGGGGAGCAGGCCCGCCTGCGCCAGGACGACGGGCTCGTCGCCGACGAGGATGACGGTGTCATCGGGGTGTGCCCGCGCGTAGGCGAGGGAGCCGGGCACGACCTCGGCGACGCCATAGTCACCGCCCATCGCGTCGACGGCGATCCGGACGCCGCGCTGGGCGCCCGCGTCGGCGGCCGCGGTGTCCTCGCTCGAGCTCACGAAACGGTTACGAGGACTCCTCGCCCCCGGCCGGTCCGCCGACGGGCTTCGGCTCCACGGCCTGCCGGCCGTTGTACCAGCCGCACGCGGGGCAGACCCGGTGCTGCAGCTTCGGCTCGTGGCAGTGCGGACACTCGATGAGCGTCGGCAGGGTGATCGCGAGGTGGCTCCGGCGTTCCATCTGCCGCGCGTGAGCGACCTTTCGCTTCGGCACACCCATGTCGTCTGCAGCTCCTTCGAGGACGGTCAGGCGGGCGCGGGGCCCGCGACGCGGTCTGGTGATCGATCTGGTCCGTGGACGATGGGCGCGCGAACGAGCGACCGCGGGGTCCTGGGGCCGAGCGGGGAGTCTACCCGCTATCGTCCGAGCCGTCGACCCGGAAGGCCCGCAGCGCCTCGAGGCGAGGATCGATCGCCACGTCGTCATGGACGTGACCCGGCGCGAGCCGCTCGCCGCACTCGAGGCACAGGCCCGGACAGTCGGGCTCGCACAGCGGGGCGATCGGCTCGACGAGGTTGATCGCCTCGATCACGAGCGGGCGCAGCTCGAGCTCGTGGTGGTCGGTCAGGCGCGGCGCCTCGGGGTCGCCGTCCTCCTCGAGCGGGACGGGCATGCCGCTGGCGAGGTCGATCGAGGGCAGGACCTCCTCGTCGATGCGGACCTTGACCGCGGTCACGACGGGGCGGAGGCAACGCGCGCACTCGCCCGCGATGGCGGTCGTGAGGCGGGCGTCCAGCACGAGGCCGCGGTTCGTGCGCGAGAGCCGCATCGTGCCCGATACCGGCTCGGTGAGGATGAGACCGTCCCCGGGATCGACGTCGACGCTGTCGATCGCGTAGTCGCGGACGGTGCCGGGCGCCTCGGCCATGAGGCCCGACAGGGCGAAGGTGAGCGGGTCGCCGCTCGTATCGACGGGGTGCGGCCCGCGGGATCCGGACGAGGTCATCGCCGCCCGGCGG